>JAYUFH010000281.1:0-4483 GCA_043738765.1 Pseudomonadota bacterium
GAAACTGGTTATGGCACGTTGCTGGAAATCCCTGTAGCAGAATACCTGCACCTCACCGCCACGGCCGGGAATGTTGGGCCACATCTCAAAACACGGAACACACAGGTGGACGAACGAGACCGTGAATCATCGAGTGCCAAGCGGTGCGTCAACCTCAACCGAGCTGGACGGAATCCTTGTTTCCGACAGATGTTAATATTTTCCGGTTGAATGGTCAGGGTTATCGAGCGACCGTTCGCACCCGCCTACTTCGCATTAGCGACGTTTTTCTCGTGCTGACGTGCTGTGTGGCCGCTCGTGGATGCGTTGCGGAAATGTAAAATAATTCGACGGCATGAAGTGTTGATGGAATTTCCTCCAGGCTGGTTATCATTTCCTCGTGCATGAATGACGGAAATGTAAAATTGCTCGACAGCATTAACAGATATGGAAATTCTTCTATACTGGTTTTATCTTCACGGGTAGGGAATAAAAACCGCGCCTGTCCGTATGTTCAACATCGATGCCGACGCCCCCGGTAACCGGGATTTCCTCTACGGTCCTGCCCGGTTCGAACAAACGTTCCTCGGCACCAACGGCAACCCGCCGCTGGCCAACTGGCACGCCATGGCAGCCAATCTTTATTCCACCACGAAGTTTGACGACACCGCCATATGCGGTGTGACGGCCACGGACCCGGCCACGGGATTAGTGCGTCCGCGCGCGCGTATCCTGCCTTCCTACATGATCAAGCAGGTGGGTAATGTGAAGGTGGGTATCCTCGGCTTCACCACGGCGCGTGCCATTGCGGCCATCAGCCCCAAGGTTACCGCCGGGTATCTGTTCAACGACGGCAATGTCGAAGTGCCCTGCTTCGTCAATGTCCCCCGCAACACGGAGAAGGTTGACTTAGTGGTCTTGATCTCCGAACTGGAACTGGCCCGGGATATCAAACTCATGGAGACGTATACCGGCGTGGATGTGGTCTTGAACTCGGACATGCACGAAAAGACCGTCAAACCCATCGTCGTCCCTCACGCGAACGGATCCAGCACCCTGCTGCTTGAGGAAGGCCAGGACGGCACCATGGTGGGTAAACTCGAGCTGGAAGTGGCGGCCGGCACCGATGCCGCCGCTATTCGCGGGTTCCGCTATGGCACGCATGTCCCCGCCGGTTGGCCGATCACGATGCAGGATATTTATCACTACATCCCCATCGCGTCCAAGGTCGGCAGGTCCACCAAGGCCTGCGGCGCCGATCTGAAGTTCCAGGTGGAACAATCCACCGATGGAACCTTCAACCCGGATCCCACGAGGTGGTCGGGCGGCTGGATGTTCGGTTACAGCAATGTGAGCTTCGATCTCGGCGCGAGTGACGGCTTCCTGGGCGCCACGCCGACGCCGATCGGTACGGCGGGGCCTGGACAACTTTCCGTGGCACCAACATCGCTGTAGGGGGCGTGCCGATCGACATCAACGACGCCTACAATCCTACTACCCAAGCCTGCGTGAGTGGCGCGCCTGGCTATTCGGTGGTCGGTTACTGGTACGCGGATGATCCGACCACCATCAACAACTGCAGTCCGTGCCGCGGTCGGTTGATTCAAGTGGTCAAGACCGATGGCACGGTGGTGACTGTCTCGGGTCCCGGTGTCACCGCCCCCGCGCTGGTGAGCACCGACCTGCTCGACATCTCCGAAGCGGTGGTCAACTATCTGCGGGCCCCGGGTGACGAGTGGCGGCATCGGCGGCACGGTGACGGCGAGCAATGTCCCGATCCACCGCATTACCGTGAAGCGGTTGCCGACGGTCAATCCGTATCCGTTCAGCGTCATCCAGCCGCTCAAGGGTGCATCAGCCGCGACCTGCCCGGCTCTGTAAAGTAACAAGCCTACTGGCCACGCCAGTAAACGGCCCGGCTTATGCCGGGCCGTTTTTTTTTAAATAAACTATCGTGGTTGCCTTGATCGAGCAACGCCGGGGCGGGGAATGACTATCGGATTTCACCCATCCAGCCGCGATGATATAGACTATCCAAAGATCAAATTTCCTTCTCAAACGCTAGCGGGCGTCACCATGACCTATTGCTTAGCCATCAAAGTCAACGATGGACTCGTCTTCGCCTCCGATTCGCGCACTAATGCTGGCGTGGACTATGTCAGCACCTTCAGCAAGATGCATGTCTTCACCCCGGCCGACGACCGCTTGATAGTGTTGCTCACTGCCGGCAACCTGGCCACCAGTCAGGCAGTGGTCAACGGCATACAGCGGGACCTGGACGAAGACAAGCCGGACAATCTCAAGACACTGAAGTATCTATTCGACATCGCCCACTATGTGGGTCAGATGAGTCGGCGTGTGCAGCAGGAACACGTCGGTGCCATGCAGCAAAGCGGCATCAATACGGAGGCGAGCTTTATCCTCGGTGGGCAGATCGCGGGACGCACGCCGCAGATCTACCAGATATACCCCCAGGGCAACTACATCACTGCCTCGGACGAAACACCCTACTTACAAATTGGCGAGACCAAATATGGCAAGCCGATCCTTGACCGGGTGATTCGCGCCGAGACATCCCTGGAAGATGCGGCACGCTGTGCGCTGGTGTCGCTGGATTCCACGATGCGCTCGAACATCTCCGTCGGCCCGCCGTTGGAACTGGCGATTAACCCAATAGACAGCCTGCATTTGAGTCAACGCATCAGCCTTAAATACGGCACGCCTTTGTATGCCAGCCTGCAGAAACGTTGGAACGAAGGGTTACGCCGCGCCTTCGAACGTCTGCCACGCTTTGATTGGGAACAAGGCACACCGCCCAAGAACCGCAACTAGCGAGGCGAAGTATTCGGCGGCAGCGCACCAGACGCGTGAGACAGGTTTCAACCTACCGCGCGGTTGCGCCAATCGGCGATAATCGTATGCACAAAACGCAATTTATCACCGGCCAGGGGCGACGGTGTGAAGGGATAGGCATCGGGCAGGCCCATACTGCGATTGAGTGCGTTCAAGGCATTGGTGAGGTGCACCCAGTCTTCGCGTAATTCCTCAAAGCTGCTTTCCGGACTTGCCTGGAGTGCTGGCGCGTCTTGCTGCGGGTCCGCTGGTTCGAGCAGCAGGGCGCGCAGCGGCACGCCGTTCAGGGAGAAGCCGAAATCATGGGCGGTCTCGAGGGTATCCGTCATGTGCAGGTAATGCGCCCACGACTCCGCCCAATCCTCCCACGGATGCGACCACGCGTAGGCGCTGATATGCGTCCGCTGCCAGTCGGGTGGTGCGCCGTTCTGGTAATAACCCGCCATGGCCGAATCATAGTCCGCGCGCTCGTCGCCGAACAATGTGCGAAAATCATTCAACCAGCGGCTGTCTTCGATTAATCGTTGCCAATAATAATGGCCGACCTCATGGCGAAAATGCCCCAGCAAGGTGCGGTACTGCTCCTGCATTTTCTCGCGCATCCCCTCGCGCACGCTCGAGTCGGCCTCCGCTACGTTAATGGTGATGATCCCGTGACGATGACCGGTGATCACTTGTTGGGCAACGACACCATCGAAGAACTCGGAACCACTGTCCGCGCCTTCCAGAAACTCGAAAGCCAGGCCGTGTTGCGGGTCTTCGGTTCTTCCCTGCACAGGCAGGCCCAGTCGATACAAGGTATAGATCAAGCGTCGCTTGGCCTCCTCAAGGCGCTGCCAATGCACGCGACTGCGCAAGTCGTTGAGGTTTGGAATGACGTGATTCAACCGGCAGGCGCGGCAAAAGGCATGCGATTCCTCATCCGCCACCATCCAATTACACACCATCTCGAATTCGAAATTATTGCACATGCGATGTTCGCTACCCTGGGCCAAAGGATGGAGTGCGCGCCAGCGTCTTCCCTCCACCCGCTCCAAGGCGCTGAGCACTCCGTACTGCGGCAGGAAACCGAGACGCCGGCCGCAGTTCAGGCACTCACTGTTCTCGAAGTACACGGTGTTACCGCAATAACAACGAAATGTTTTCATGGTGTGTTCATCTATATTGATTGGCCGTCATTGATTCGCCGTCGTGCTCCCTAATGGTGCACAATGACAAGAAACTGCTCACACTGTCAATCGATCATTCACTTGTCCGCACTTCGCGCGTAGACGCGCGCTGCACGAAATAGTACTATAAAATCGTGCAGTAAAGCTGAATCTCCACCACAGCGGAATTGTCCGTCGCGTTAATGCGCAGCCGAGGCGCGCAGCGTCCCGCCGTACTCGGGCGACGATAACAACGACCAAAACCTCTATGCCCATACGCTGGAAAAACTATCAAACCCAGGGTTTTTACGATGAGCTCGTGAGCGGCGGCGGACGTGCGCGACCCGCGGCTCAGGCGCTGTGCAAATACCTGAGCTCCTTGAAAGACCGGGAGATAGAGGAACGCAAATCCGCCGCGGAGCTCGCCATCCACGTGATGGGCGTCACCTTCACCGTCTACAGCGAAGAAGGCGGATCCATCGACCGCGCCTGGCCCTTCGACA
>JAYUFH010000282.1:0-11865 GCA_043738765.1 Pseudomonadota bacterium
GAAAACCCTTCGCGCCCCTCTTTGCGTATCAGGGAGTCCGGGTCCTCGCCGTCCGGCAGGAACAGGAAGCTGGCCTGACGGCCCTCCTGCAAGACCGGCAATGCGTTTTCCAAGGCGCGCCATGCCGCCTCGCGCCCCGCCCGGTCGCCATCGAAACAAAACACTACCTCGGGGGTGAAACGGAACAGGCGCTCCAGATGATCCCGGGTGGTGGCTGTACCCAGGGTGGCGACGGCGTAATCAATGCCAAACTGGGCCAGGGCCACCACGTCCATATAACCCTCCACGACCAAGGCGCGCCGCTCCCGGCGCAGGGCATCGCGGGCGCGGTACAGGCCGTATAACTCCCGTCCCTTGTGAAACAACGGGGTTTCCGGGGAATTCAAATATTTGGGCTCACCTTTGCCCACCACCCGGCCGCCGAATCCGATGAGGCGCCCGCGGTAGTCGTGGATGGGGAATATGACGCGCTGGCGAAAACGGTCGTAGTAACCGCCATTATCCTTTTTCACCGCCAGGCCCGCCGTCGCCATGGACTCCTGGGTCGAGGCATCGGTGCCGATGGCACGCAGCAGGTTGTCCCAACCCTCCGGTGCGAAACCAAGACCGAAATCCGCGGCGATGGCGCCGGACAGGCCGCGACCTTTCAGATACTCCACCGCCAACTGCGCCGTGGGATGTTCCCGCAGCTGGCGACGGTAGTATCGATCGGCCTGCTGCAGCAAGTCGGAAAGAATCGCCAATTCGTCTTTCGCCATGCTCGGCGTGTAGGCACTGCCCTGCTGTTCCCGCACGACGCTTACCCCGGCGCGGGCGGCGAGATCCTCCACCGCCTCGGGAAAACTCATGTGCTCGTACTCCATGAGAAAGCCGATGGCGCTGCCGTGCACCCCACAACCGAAGCAATGGTAGAACTGCTTGTCCTGACTGACGGTGAACGACGGCGTTTTTTCTTCGTGGAACGGGCAACAGGCCTTGTAGTCCTTGCCGGCCTTGCGCAGGGGCACGCGCGCGTCGATGACATCCACGATGTCGACACGTGTTAGCAACTCATCAATGAATTTTTCAGGGATCCTGCCGGCCATGGGGGTATTCTAGCAGGGAGCGGAAGCGGAACAGGGACGCAGGAATCGCGCCAGAATTTGCAGTGGGGATTTTTACAACAGGGGCTTGCTAGCGCTTGGGAATCCGCGGCAAGTCGCCGCGCTCCGCACAAGGTTGCTGCTTAAGCAGACACTAGCCCTTGGCGGCCAGCATTTCCTTTACCTTGGCGCTGACCTTGGCCATATCGGCCCGGCCCTGCAGCTTGGGCTTGAGCCCGGCCACCACCTTGCCCATGTCTTTGATGGATGCTGCACCGGTTTCGACGATGGCCGCGGCAATCATCTTGTCCACCTGATCCGCCGCCAGGGGTTCGGGCAGATAGGCCTTGTACACAGCGAGTTCACGCTTTTCCTTGTCCGCCAGTTCCGGTCGATTACCTTTAGTGAACTGCTCCACCGACTCCTGGCCCTGCTTCACCAGTTTTTCGATAACCGCCAGGGTCTGGGTGTCATCGAGGGTGATGCGTTCATCCACCTCGCGTCGCTGAATGGCGGCGAGGAGCATGCGGATGGTCTCCAGGCGCGCGCTGTCTTTCGCGCGCATGGCGGTCTTCATGTCGTCTTTGATCTTATCCTTGAGACTCATGTCGGGGAGACTCATGTCGGGCACCTGCGGCCGTCGTTGACCTGACCGCCCGGAAGACGGAAGGAATAAACTTTAGTAAAGACGGGTGGCGCGGGCGGAGATGCGGGACAACTTCTTCAGCTCGCGCTTACGTGCGGCGGCGGCCTTGCGCTTGCGCACCGTGGTCGGCTTTTCGTAGAACTCGCGGCGACGGACTTCGGCGAACACACCGGCCTTCTCGCAGGAACGACGGAAGCGCCGCAGGGCGACTTCAAAGGGTTCGTGCTCTTTCACGCGAACTGTTGGCATTCTTGTTTCACCTCATTCCACAGATTGATCGACAATCGGACCCGTTGGGAAAACGGGAAACGGCGGATTCTATAGATTTCTCCGGATTTTGTACACCTCCCGGGCCTTGCCCTTGCCCGGGATTGTCCCACCCGCCACAATACGCGCATGCGTGTATTAGGACTGGAAACCTCCTGCGACGATACCGGGGTCGCCGTTTTTGACTCGGAAGCCGGGCTTTTGGGGCACAAGCTCTATTCTCAGACCGTTTTGCACACGGAATACGGCGGGGTGGTGCCGGAACTGGCCTCCCGCGACCATATCCGCAAACTCCTCCCCCTGATACAGCGGGTCCTGGCAGAAAGTCAGTGCTCGGCCCGCCAAATCCAGGGTATCGCCTACACCACCGGCCCGGGTCTGGCGGGGGCCCTGCTGGTGGGTGCGGCCGTCGGCCGGAGTCTGGCCCTGGCCTGGCAGATCCCGGCAATAGGTGTCCATCATATGGAAGGCCATTTACTGGCCCCCATGCTGGAAACAGACCCACCGGCCTTCCCATTTCTGGCTCTGCTGGTGTCCGGCGGCCACACCCTGCTGGCGGATGTTCAGGCCATCGGTGACTACAAAATACTCGGCGAGTCCGTGGACGACGCCGTCGGCGAGGCCTTCGACAAAACCGCCAAGCTGCTGGGCCTGGGCTACCCCGGCGGTCCCGCCATCGCCCGTGCGGCGGCGGATGGAACAGCGGGGCGCTTCCAGTTTCCCCGCCCCATGACCGATCGACCTGGCCTCGATTTCAGTTTCAGCGGCCTGAAAACGGCGGCGCTCACGGCATCACAGCGCCAAGCACTCGATGCCACGACCATTGCCGACATCGCCTCGGCCTTCCAGGACGCCGCCGTCGACACGCTGGCCATCAAGACCGAACGCGCCCTCGCCCAGACCGGGCATACGCGGCTGGTGGTGGCCGGCGGTGTCGGCGCCAACCAACTCCTGCGCCAACGGCTCACCCTGATGACCGCCGCGCGCGGTGCGCGGGTGTACTACCCGCGCGCAGAATTCTGTACGGACAACGGCGCCATGATCGCCTATGCGGGCTGTCGTCGACTACAGGCAGGTCAGCACGAACCCCTGGCCTTCGGTGCACGCCCACGCTGGCGCATCGATGAGCTGCCGCCGCTTACACCCTGAAATCCACTCCTCGATCTGACTCTACTTGACTCGTGGTATTAATTAGTTAGTATAGTTAACTAACTAATTCCGCCCGGGCAGCGCGCTGCCCGGGCGGTTGCGCCGGACGCCCATGAGCACCATCAGCAT
The DNA here is from genome assembly GCA_043738765.1 of Pseudomonadota bacterium. GTDB lineage: Bacteria > Pseudomonadota > Gammaproteobacteria > Acidiferrobacterales > UBA6901 > JANNJF01. The sequence goes on from JAYUFH010000282.1 coordinate 3,274, forward strand.
GCCCAAGATCAATATCATAAAAGTGCTCGAAGCGGTGCGCCCCTTGGAACGCCGGCTGAGCATGCTACTGCTGGCAGAGCACGGCATGAGCATCTCTCAATTCCGTCTGTTGCTACCGCTATTGCCAGACACGGGCCTTACGGCATCGCAACTGTGCACGACGCTGGGGATCACCAAGGCCTCCGGCTCCATCTTGATCCAGGAATTGACCCGTGCCGGTGTGGTGGCGGTGACCCCTAATCCGGAGGACCGGCGTTCCATCGTTATTCGATTGACGCCGGAGGGGAAAAACCGCATGCGTGCCGCTGAAACAGGCATTGCAGCCCTGGAAAAAACCCTGGCCAGACAGATACCAGACAACACAGTGAAAGCACTGGCGCACCTGACTCGCCTGAAATTCGTCACGAAAAAGAAGACAGCTAGCTGAAGCCTGTTAACCCACCCACCTGAGATATTTAAGGAGGCCCCATGTCAGCACAACGTATGTTGTTCCTTACGGTTTCAATAGTGATCGTTATCGGAATTTGGCTCACCGGTTTTGAACGCGCCCACTGGCTGCTGTATGTCCCTGCCATTTTCCTTGGTTTTGCCGGGGTCACCGGCATCTGCCCAGGATTGATCTTCTGGCGCAAGCTGGGATTCAAATAAGCATGTCTCAGGGACCAGGCTGGCGCCCGGGATATCAGCATAAAGAGTCACACCGGCCACGATGCCGCAACATTGCAACCAGACTCGATCCTGCGCAAGCCTGGCCGGGTTGCGGTGATGGTCGATAGACGCGGCGCTAGGCCTGTCCGATCTTGTCTTCCGTGCCCGCCAGCAATTTCTGTACATTGCTGCGGTGACGCCAGATGAGCAGCAGCGCCATCACCAGCGTGGCATATAAAAACGGCCCCACACCCACCAGCCACCCAACATACAAGGGCGCACTCACCGCCGCCGCCACGGCGGCGACGGAGGAATAGCGGAACACCACCGCCATGACCAGCCAGGTGGCGACCAGGGCCAGCCCGACCCAGGCGTTGAGCGCCATCAATACGCCAAAGGCCGTGGCCACGCCCTTGCCGCCGCGGAACCCATGGAACACCGGATACAGATGTCCGATAAACGCCAAGAGCATGACCGCCGCTAGCAGGATCGGGTCGATACCATAGGCGCGCGCCACCACCACCGGGATGACGCCCTTCAGGATATCCCCCAGCAGGGTGAAAATGGCGGCTTTTTTTCCGCCATAACGCAGGACATTGGTGGCGCCGGGATTGCCGGAGCCGACTTGGCGCGGGTCCTGCAAACCCATCAGACGACTCACGTGGATGGCGGAGGATATCGAGCCGATGAGGTAGGCGGCGAGGGGAAATAAATAGTCGATCATGGCGCGCTATTGGAAAGGCTAATGGGCCTGACGTCAAGTCGTATCGCCGCCGGTCTGCGCGTTTCATCTGGCATGGCCCACTGCGTTGCTGCCGGGAGCGGGAAAATTCGTTATAGTCCGGATACTTCTCGTGAGACACGCGTATGGACATCATTTATCTGCATGACCTCAAGGTGGACACCATCATCGGTATCTGGGACTGGGAGCGCCGCACCACCCAGACCCTGACCATCCATCTCGACATGGGCGTGGACGTACGCCGCGCCGCCGACAGTGATCGCATCGACGACACCCTCAATTACAAGGCCGTGGCCAAGAGCGTCATCGCCTTCGTGGGCGGCGCCCGGTTTCAATTGGTGGAGACCCTCACGGAGAAAGTCGCCCAGTTGATCCTCGACGAATTCAAGGTGCAATGGGTGCGCGTCAAGGTCAACAAAAAAGGCGCGATCCGCGGCGCCACCGATGTCGGCGTGATCATCGAGCGCGGCACGCCGCCCGACGGGAAACGTTGAATGCCACGGGTCTATGTCAGCGTCGGCAGTAACATCCAGAAAGACCAACACATCCGTCAGGGCATACAACAACTGGAGCGGCACTACGCGCCGCTAACCCGGTCGACGGTTTACCAGTCGCGCGCCATCGGTTTCGAGGGGGATGATTTTTATAACCTGGTGGCGGGCTTCGATACACAAGACACGCTGGTACAGATCAACGCCGTACTGGCCGGCATCGAACAACGCTGTGGCCGGGTGCGCAACGGCATGCGCTTTGGCCCACGTACTCTGGACTTGGACATCCTGCTGTATGGCGATCTGGTGTGGCACGATGAGACACACCAACTGCCGCGTTCGGAAATCGATAAATACGCCTGTGTCCTGCGGCCATTGGCGGAAATCGCGCCGCGGGAGCGTCACCCCGTGACTGGTGTCACCTACCACGACATGTGGCGACGCTTCAACGACGCGACACAACCGCTGATACCGGTGGATCTGGTTCTTAGCTGATCCCACCATAGGCAGCATGGATGGATATTTGGTGTTGACGGTGGCTGTTGGGTCGGGTAAGTGGGTCGGGTAAGTAAGAGTAACATTTGGCATTGCTAGGCCGGTGTGGCGTCAATAAATGTGTTCTCGTATTTAAACGCGGCATTAAACAACAACCCAAGGAAGCTCAGGGGGGCAAGATGAAGAAGCTTTTTACCATTGGCTACGAAGGTGCCGCACTGGACGATTTTGTGTATGTACTCAAAACGGCCAAGATCGATGTGTTATTGGATGTGCGCGAGCTGCCGATCTCGCGGCGTAAAGGGTTCTCCAAAACCGTCCTGGACAGGGCCTTGACCGACGCCGGCATTCGTTATCGCCACGAGAAACAATTGGGTTCACCCAAGACGATCCGGCACCGGTTGCGCGAGGACGGCAACTACCCGCGTTTCTTCCGCGAGTTCGATCGACACTTGAACGAACAGGGCGCGCTGCTCACATTGCTTGCGGATGAGCTTAAGGGCAACGTCGCCTTGATGTGTTACGAGAAGGACCACGAAGCGTGTCACCGGCGCTCGGTCGCCGATGCCCTGGCCGAGCTGCTGGGCAAGACGCCGATCCATTTGGGAGTGGATGACCATGCAAGGGAAGCATCAGAAGCGGCGCGTACGCATACTCGTCAAGGCATTCCCGCAGCCTAGCACCAAGCACGAAGAGACGGTCTGCTGTGCCGGCGTAACGGAAGATGGCCGGGAGCTGCTCCGGCTCTTTCCGATCCGCTACCGGCGATTACCCAAGACCGATCAATTTGATCGTTATGACTTGGTGGAGATGACGACCACCAAGGCCACGTCAGACGCGCGGCCTGAGAGTTACCGGGTCGATGAAGGTTCGATCCACCTCGTTGAGTCCGGCAAGAAGTTGCCGGATGAGACCAAGATCCGGTTGTGGACGCCCTTCATTGCGCCGTCAATTGGCATGCTTCTCGAAGAGAACAAGGCCCAGGGCCGCAGTCTCGGCATCATCCGGCCTCAGCCCGCGAGCCTCAAGTTTCTCATCAAGGAAGCCCGGGGCAGCAACGCCGAAGACCAGGCGGTCGCTGAGCTGGTTTTTCACGAACAGGCCTCACTGCTCGAAGACCCATTAAAGCCGCTGGAGAAGCCGCGGCACAGCTTTTCCTACCAGTCCACCTGCGCGGACCCCTCTCGCTGCACCTGCGCCAAGAATCCGCACACGCACCAGATTCACGACTGGGAAGTGCAGGCAACGTACTTTTACTACAAGCGCCGCTACAAGACCGAGGACGAGACACTCTCGAAGATGAGGCAGGAATTTCAAGAGCGCATCCCGACGCGCAATCTGCATTTCATCCTAGGCACCATGGCTTCGCATCCGAAGACGTTTATCATGATTGGAATGCTGCGGTCGGGGGTAGATCCGGAGGAGCTTGCGCGGCAGGGGGAGTTGTTTTAACAAATGCGAAGTCGCGGGCATGGACTACAATTATCGGTACAATCTGGATACTAGTCGACAGCCAGGAGCAGCCCGGCCTTGCAACCCTCTACAGCACCTGATGCGATAATGATACCTGCCACACAAATAGCGTTAATCTCAGCAACCCTACCCGGATGGATCGCTTACTCCCGGGTCGGGCAGCAGGCGCTATCAGGCCGAACCCCAGGTCCATGAAACACTCAACAAAAAAAGATTCTGCATCTTCACCTGGGAAACCCGTCCAGGCCGACAAAAAGTTGGAGCTCAGCCACGTCATCGACCTGATCATTCAGGACGATTTGCTGACCAAGGAAAATATTGAACAACTATATCGTTCCCCGCAGTCCTCCGGCAGGGTCAACATTCATCCGCTGATATTGATTGCCAATGAAAAATTCGCACGCACCAAACCGCCCCACTCCATACTAGACATCGAAACGCTTTGCCAATGGTTTGCTGACAAGACCGGCCTGCCGTATCTTCACATAGACCCGCTGAAAATCGACGTAGCCTCCGCTGCCTCGATCATGAAATACAGCTATGCCGAGCACAACAAGATCCTGCCGCTGGAGGTTTCCGAGGACACCATCACCGTGGCCACGGCCGAACCTTATATCAGGAGTTGGGAATTCGAGATTTCCCGCATTTCAAAGAAACAGATCAAACGCGTTATTGCCAACCCAGCGGATATCAGCCGTTATGTCATCGAGTTTTACAGCCTCGCCCGATCCGTCAAGCACGCGGTGGAGGTGACCGGCAAAAACGATTTCGGCAACATTGGCAACCTGGAACAACTGGTTGAACTCAGTCGTACCGGCAAACTGGAGGCCAACGACCAGCACGTCATCACCATCGTGGACTGGCTGTTGCAATACGCCTTCGAACAACGCGCCAGCGACATACACATCGAGCCACGGCGCGATCAGGGCCGTGTACGTTTTCGCATCGACGGTACGCTGCACCTGGTGTACCAGCTACCGCCGCCGGTGACCGCGGCGGTGTCCTCGCGCCTGAAAATTCTCGGGCGCATGGACGTGGCGGAAAAACGCCGTCCGCAAGACGGGCGGGTGAAAACCAAGACACCGGATGGTAAGGAAATCGAACTGCGATTGTCCACCATGCCCACCGCCTTCGGCGAGAAACTGGTGATGCGTATTTTCGATCCAGAAGTGCTGGTAAAGAGTTTCCGTGAACTTGGCCTGGGCGATGAAGACCTCAAGCGCTGGCAGCACATTGTCACACAGCCCAATGGCATCGTCCTGGTCACTGGCCCCACAGGATCCGGAAAGACCACGACGCTCTACACCACACTGAAACAACTGGCCAAGCCCGAGGTCAACGTCTGCACCATCGAGGACCCGATCGAAATGATCGAGGAAAGCTTCAACCAGATGCAGGTGCAGCACAACATCGAACTCGACTTCGCCGCCGGCGTCCGCAACCTGCTGAGACAAGACCCGGACATCATCATGGTGGGGGAAATTCGCGACAAGGAAACTGCGGACATGGCCACCCAGGCCTCACTCACCGGACATTTAGTGCTCTCGACACTGCATACCAACGACTCGGCCTCGGCCATCACGCGTCTGCTGGATATCGGGGTGCAACCTTATCTGATCAATGCCACCCTGCTGGGCGTGGTGGCACAACGGTTGTTGCGTTGCCTCTGTCCGCATTGCAAGCAAGCAGGAGAACTCGACGATCAGCAATGGCAGGCGCTGATATCCCCCTGGAAACTCAGAAAACCGGAAACGGTATACACCCCGCGCGGTTGTCTTGAGTGTCGCAACACCGGCTATCTGGGAAGGATCGGAATCTACGAGGTGCTGCTCATGTCGCAACAAACCCGTAATCTGATTGCCGCCAACTGCGATATCAACAAACTTCGCCGCCAAGCAATGAAAGAAGGCATGCACAGCCTGCGCATCAGCGGGGCACAAAAGATCATCGCAGGACTGACGACCATCGAGGAGGTCTTTAAGGTGGCGCCGGCTTACGAGGAGTGATTTTGTCCGGCCCGCGGAATCAAGAACCAAAGATGCAATCACCCCACGGATTTTTTCTGCCGCTCCCGCAACGTTTTACTCTTTCGATCATCGCCATGCACCGCACGGCTTACACGACGACGCAGAATTTTCTCAACTAAACTAAGCTAAGCGTCGCAAAGAGAGGGGCAAAGGAGTCTGCGTTGAAAGACACTTACTTAACGCATGAGCACAAAAATACCCATCGATTTCTGTCACTGCGAGGAGCGAAGCGACTTGGCAATCCCCGTGGGGGCACGCACGCGTGAGCGCCAAGGCGATGGGGATTGCCACGGCCGCGAAAAACGCGGCCTCGCAATGACAAACACGCTTAAGTAAGTGCCATTCATCGCAGACCCCTTAACTCTCCTTGATCCGTTACCACCGTCATTCCGCCATCAGGGTGTTTTCATTCCATCAATCTGCTGCGCCGCCTGATCGAAGGTATAAGTACCTTCGTAGGTCTGATACTGGTCGCGCGCAACCATTTTTGCTTTGTTCACGATCAGCGCATCGGCCAGGTCTGCCGTCTTGATGCCATTCGTGGTCTTGATAGGCTGAGTCGCCACAAAATCATTCAGGGCTGACCAAATGGCTTGTTGGCTCTCAAACACCGTATTGGTCTCTTCGAGGAGACTCATGACCAGCGCCGTAATATCGCCCTTAGTGGCGCCATAACGCTTTCCTGTTAGGGTCCAGATTGTTTCCACCAACACGATGTCTGTGATCAGAACAGGTCGTTTTCCTTCAAACAGCCTCCTGGCTTTCGCAGTCTGTTCTGCGTCGTCACCGAGGATGCGTCGCAATAACACATTCGTGTCGACGGCGATCACGTGACGCGTCTCTTACTCTTGGCGGACGATCGCCGTGAGGTGACGCTGTCGTGCAAGGATTGTTCATCCGTAAACCGAGGGTCCGCTTTGAGGTGTTTAAGCACTCCATTACTGGCACCCTTGCGTTTCTTAATGAGAGTGACGCGGCCGTCGTGCTCCGCGATATCAATCTCATCGCCGGGTTGCACATGCAGCCGGTCGCACAACTCTTTCGGGATCGTAATCTGCCGTTTCGGACTTAACATGGGCATGGCTGCGCCTCTTTACTATTGTGTAACCAGTAAAGATACTCCGTTCTTTACCTTATGTAAATAGTAAAGACTCAAGCCGCTCAAGGGGACAGACCCGAATGGCACTTACTTAATTTTCCGAGGATGCCCATGTATTCTGACTTTCTCTCTGGCGATCGCCCTGGCTTCGGTCAACAAGGGAAATTGTTTTGGCCGTCGCTTGATGGCTCTCGGTTCGATGCGTCCGGGACGATTGCCCACGCGCTGTTGTGCGATCAGGATGAACAGCGCGTGGCGCTTGCCATTGTGATGGGTGCCGCTGCCGTAATGATCCCACGCCATCCAAAGTTGCAGAGTATGTTTGAAGCTTAAGGTTCGCGGCGAGCGCCCGCTCAACACCGCCGCTTGGGCCATCATGAGGCGAATGAGGTTGTAGGCAAGCAGATAGACCCAGATTTCCTTTTGCGCCATCGCCGGCGTCTTGCAGCTTAGGCTTTCCATACCCAGCGTCGTCTTGATGTGGCGCAGATCGAGCTCGACCTGCCAGCGTTCGCGGTAAAGCGCCTTCAAGTCCGCCTTGGGTGTCTGCTTTGGGCACAGCAGTGTGGTGACGAGAATCTTGCCGCCGGTGGCGAGTTCCCGCACGGTCAGGGTCACGGGCGCCTTGGCATACTGGGCATCGGTCATCCAGTCAGGTTTGCGGACAGGCTTGCGCAGTTCAATCAGGTGATCGCGCGCACCCAGACGCTTACCGCGACGAAAGTCGGTGGAACGCCGGCGCGCGCCTTGCTGTTCGAACACGGCTTCGACACCGCGCTCACGCAAGGCGCAGAACAGGAAATAGCTTGCAAAATAGGCATCGCCGAGCAGCCGGTCACCGCAGGCCAGGGTATCGAGCAGGGTCCGCAGCAGCGTCTGCTCGTCACTGCCCTTGCCCCGGTAACCCCCGATGGCCGCATTGAGTACCGAACCGCTGCCCAGACAGATCAACCCCACCAGCCGGCACAGCGGAAAACCGAGACCGGCTTCCTGGCTGCGCGGCGGCGGGTAGACCGCCTGATTCTCCGGGGTATCGGGCATCGCCACCGTCGTGCCATCGACGAGCCGCACCGGGTGACCGCGCCAGTGCCAGGCGCTCGGTGCCTGGGCGGTCATGGCCTGCCCGGTGTGCCGCGTTAGACCCGAGAGCATCGACAGCGGCAGCCGCGCTGCGGGCACGGCAATAGCCACCGGTGTGCGTGCTGCACACCGGCAGACCGCCGATCAAGCGTTTGACCGACGCGTCGTTTACGGCGCGCTGGCAGGAACGATCAGCACTCAAGGCCTGCGACAGGAACATCGAGAGCGTCTCGGTCGGGGGGAACAGACGCTCGCGGTGCTCGGGCAGCAGCGACTCCACCCGATCGAGCAGCCCAGGACGGGTGAGAAGATTAAAGAAGGCATAGGCATCGCTGTGGTCGGCGCGGCGGCGAATCCTTTGCTGTTGCTGCGCACACGCACGGGGATTAGGATGCATGAGGGCGGGTTCCTTGGGTGATGGAGGGTTGTTTGGCGACTCCTGCGGATTCCGACCCAAGCCGGCCACCCATTCCGGCGCATGCCGGTCCACCGTTCCGGTCGATGCCGGTCCACGATTCCGGTCCATGCCGGGCCGGG
>JAYUFH010000283.1:0-1666 GCA_043738765.1 Pseudomonadota bacterium
AAACGGGTTGCTCACGTTTGTGCTGCGTTGCTCGGCGAACTTCTCCACCGGCATTGACTCACCCGTCATTGCAGCCTGGCTTACGAACATGTCCTTCGCTGTAAGGAGGCGGCAGTCGGCGGGGATCATGTCCCCTGCAGACAACACAATCACGTCACCGGGCACCAGCAGTTTGATTGGCACTTCCACGCGCCGGGTGAAGTTGGTATGCGGACGCGCACCATTCTCGGGCTTGATTATCGGTGTAGCACCCTCGCTGACATCACGCCGCATGACCGTGGCGGTGTTACTGACCATCGCCTTGAGCGCGTCGGCCGCCTTGTTGGACTTAGCCTCCTGCCAGAAACGCAACACGGTTGAGAGCACCACCATCGCCGAGATCACGATGGCGGCCTTCATGTCCTCCGTGAGATACGAAATAACCGCTAGCAAGGTCAGCAGCAGATTGAATGGGTTCTTGTAGCAGTGCCAGAGGTGCAACCACTTGGGCAACGGCTTCTCGTGCTCGATTTCGTTCAGGCCGACGCGTTCACGCTTGACTTCAGCCTGGGCTTCGGACAAGCCATCGGCGTGTGTGTCGAGCATGGCCAGCAGTGCACCGGAATTACTTTTGCTGGCAGTGGTCAGCGCTTGCGCTAGGCTGGCTGGAACTTCGCGGCTGACGTTGGTCTGCGCCAGCGTCTCCAGCAAAACTATACGACGGAAGTGGCGAGAAATATGACGAGTTCGCAGGAAACGTGCAAAAAACTCTTTCAGGAGGGTCAGGCTCTTCATCCTCGCTGCTCTTCCTTGTTTTTGTGGTACTGCCCAAGTCGTCAGGTTCAGTGAGCGTGAGCAATCCCAGTGCTGTGATGCAGCGCACAGGCATGGGCGGTCGTTCCTTGCTCGACTTGCAGCGTACTGTGATGAACACTAAAACGCTGTTTGAGGGTCTGAATGATCTTGTCCATAAAAACATCTCCGGGGTAGCCCTCAGGCATCACCAGATGCACCGTCAAGGCACTCTCAGTGGTGCTCATGCCCCAGATGTGCAGATCATGGATATCGGTGACCCCCGAACATTGACGCAAATAGGCATCAATCGCTAGCACGTCGATGTTTGCGGGGACCGCGTTCAAGGCGAGCTGTACTGATTCGCGCAATAAGCCCCATGTGCCAACGACGATCACCGCCACGATCACCAGACTGATAATGGGATCAAGCCAGTACCAGCCCGTGAAAATTATCGTTATACCGGCGAGTACTACACCCAGCGACACGGCGGCATCCGCGGCCATGTGCAAATAGGCACCGCGAATATTCAAATCCCCTTTGCTGCCTTTCATGAACAACCACGCCGACACCCCATTGACCACAATGCCCACCGCGGCTACCAGTGTGACGGTCAGCCCCGCGACAGCGGGTGGGTGTGAGAAGCGTTGGACCGCTTCCCAACCGATGGCGCCACAAGCCACCAGCAGTAACATCGCGTTAGCCAATGCCGCTAAAATAGAGGTGCTGCGTAAGCCATACGTGTAGCGCTCGCTGGGCATTTTACGCGCAAGGATGGCGGCACCCCATGCCAACATCAGACCCAATACATCAGACAAGTTGTGCCCCGCATCTGCCATCAGTGCGGTGGAATTAGCAATAAATCCGTAACTAAACTCGACCACCACAAACGCCG
>JAYUFH010000284.1:0-30684 GCA_043738765.1 Pseudomonadota bacterium
CTGCTGATTGCCTGGGTGCTGACGCGTTACCATTTTCCGGGACGCAGACTGCTGGATGCGCTGGTCGATCTGCCCTTCGCCCTGCCTACGGCAGTGGCCGGCATCGCACTGGCGACGCTCTACGCACCCGGCGGCTGGCTGGGCCGGCTGCTCGCGCCACTGGGAATACAGGTCGCCTTTACGCCGCTGGGTGTCAGCGCCGCCCTGGTCTTCGTCGGCCTGCCCTTTGTGGTGCGCACCATCCAACCGGTGCTCGGCGAACTGGATCGCGATCTGGAGCGCGCGGCCGAGACGCTGGGCGCCGGCCCGCTGCTGGTGTTCCGCCGGGTGATTTTTCCGGCGCTGTTGCCGGCGCTGATAGCGGGTAGTGCCTTGGCGTTTTCGCGTGCGCTGGGCGAATATGGCTCGGTCATTTTTATTGCCGGCAATATTCCACTGGTATCGGAAATCGTGCCGTTGGTCATCATGACCAAGCTTGAGCAATTTCAGTATGCCGAGGCCACCGTGGTCGCAGTCGCCATGCTGTTGCTGTCATTCGCCATGATGTTTGCGGTCAACGGCGCGCAGCTGGCCCTGCAGCGCCGCTACCAGGGGCGCCGATGAGCCGGCGTGGAGAATTTCCGGGCAGCGCCAGTCTGGGCCGGGCGCTGGCGCGGAGCATGCTGATCGCGCTTGCCCTCAGCTATCTGGTGCTGTTTCTCATCATGCCGCTGCTGGCCGTGTTCACGCAGGCGCTCGCCAAAGGGCTGGTACTGTTTGTGCACGCTTTGCGTGATGTCGATGCACTGGCCGCCATGCGCATGACGCTGACCGTAGCGGCCATCTCGGTGCCCCTGAATACCGTGTTTGGCACTGCGGCCGCCTGGGTCGTGGCCAAATATGAATTTCGTGGCAAGGGCTTTTTGCTGACACTGATCGATCTGCCGTTCGCCGTTTCACCGGTGATTTCAGGGCTGATCTTTGTACTGGTGTTCGGCGCCCGTGGCTGGTTTGGCCCGTGGCTGGGTGAACACGGCTATAAAGTCATCTTCGCGCTGCCGGGCATGATTCTGGCGACTACCTTCATCACTTTCCCATTCATTGCGCGCGAGTTGATTCCGCTCATGCAGAGCCAGGGACGCGATGACGAGGAAGCGGCGCTCTCGCTCGGCGCCAGCGGCTGGCGCACGTTCTGGATGGTGACCCTGCCCAATGTGCGCTGGGGCATGCTCTATGGCATTTTGCTGTGCAACGCCCGCGCCATGGGCGAGTTTGGCGCTGTCTCGGTGGTCTCGGGTCACATACGCGGCGAAACCAATACACTGCCTTTGCACGTCGAAATTCTCTATAACGAATATAATTTCGTGGGCGCCTTTGCGACCGCCTCGTTGCTGGCGCTGCTGGCGCTGCTGACACTGGGTCTGAAGAGCCTGCTGGAACGGCGGCATCCGGAATTGCGCGGCGCGCGCGCCGACCAGCGCGCCGCGCAACGGCCTGCCATTGAGACTTGATGGCTGGGGGCGTTATGCTGCGCAATCAGGTTCCCAAGGAGCCGACCATGCCCGCTAAGCCCCGATTGCATGTGCCGGCGCCGCCCTCGCGCCCCGGCGAAGCACCCGATTTCAGCTATCTGCAGCTCTCGCCGGCAGGCGAGCTGGCGCGCCCGGAGACCCAGGCTTCCTGGCGCGAACTGGGGTATCTCTCTACCGGCCTGGTGCGGGTACTCGACGATGCGCACCACGCTGTGGGCAGCTGGAATCCACGCCTCGATGCCCACGAACTGCAGGTCGGGTTGCGGCACATGCTGCTGACGCGCGTCTACGATGATCGCATGTTGCGCACCCAGCGCCAGGGCAAGCTGTCGTTCTACATGAAGTCGACCGGCGAGGAAGCGGTCTCGGTCGCGGCCGGCATGGCACTGCAACCCGGTGACATGCTGTTTCCCTCCTATCGCCAGCAGGGGCTGCAGATGGTGCGCGGGCAGCCGCTGGTCGATCTGATGTGCCAGCTGCTCTCCAATACGCGCGACATGTGCAAGGGACGCCAACTCCCGGTGATGTATCACTCGGCCTCGGCGCGCCTGTTTTCCATCTCGGGCAACCTGGCGACCCAGTTTCCGCAGGCGGTCGGCTGGGCCATGGCGGCCGCGATCAAAGGCGAGGATCACATCGCCGCGACCTGGACCGGCGAGGGCAGCACGGCCGAGGCGGATTTCCACCACGCGCTGCTGTTCGGCTCGGTCTATCGCGCGCCCGTCATTCTCAATGTGGTCAACAATCAGTGGGCCATCTCCACCTTTCAGGGCACGGCCGGCGGCGAGCAGAACACCTTCGCCGCCCGCGGCCCGGCCTATGGATTGCCGGGGCTGCGTGTCGATGGCAACGATTTTCTCGCTGTCTATGCCGCGACCCGCTGGGCGGCCGATCGCGCCCGCATGGGCGGCGGTGCCACGCTGATTGAGCTGGTGACCTATCGCGCCGCGGCGCACTCCACCAGCGACGATCCGGCGCGTTACCGTCCACGCAATGATTACGAATTGTGGCCGCTGGGTGATCCGGTAGAGAGACTCAAACAGCATCTGATTGCGCTGGGCGAGTGGACCGAAGCCAAGCATCAGGCACTGATTGCCGAGCTCGACGCCCAGGTGGTCGCCGCCTGGAAGGAAGCGCTCACCTACGGCACCCTGAACGAGGGGCCGCGACTCGATCGCGACCTGATGTTTGAAGACGTCTTCAAAGAACTGCCTGAGCATCTGCGACGCGAGCGCGACATGCTGCATGCCGAGCTGGACAAATAGAGGCGATCATGGCGCAGATGAACATGATTCAGGCTCTCAACTCCGCCATGGATATCATGATGGGGAGAGATCCGAGCGTTGTCATCCTCGGCCAGGACGTCGGTTTTTTTGGCGGTGTGTTCCGCTGCACCGATGGGCTGCAGCGCAAGTACGGCGAGCAGCGCGTACTCGACACGCCGATCGCCGAGGGCGGCATCATTGCTGCCGCGATCGGCATGGGCGTCAACGGCCTGCGCCCGGTGGCCGAAGTGCAGTTCGCCGACTACGTGTATCCGGCCTACGATCAGATCGTCAGCGAGCTGGCGCGCCTGCGCTATCGCAGTGCCGGCGAGTTCTTTGCGCCGGTCACGGTGCGCATGCCCTGCGGCGGGGGCATACGCGGCGGGCAGACGCATTCGCAGAGTCCCGAAGTGCTGTTCGCGCATGTGTGTGGCCTGAAGATTGCGATGCCCTCCAACCCCTACGATGCCAAGGGTCTGCTGATCGCGGCCATAGAAGATGACGACCCGGTGATCCTGTTCGAGCCCAAACGCCTGTACAACGGGCCTTTCGATGGCGACCCCAACAAACCTGCGGTGCCGTGGAACACACACCCCAAGGGTGAAGTGCCCACCGATCACTACACCGTGCCCTTCGGTCGCGCCGAAATTGTGCGCCCCGGCAGCCAGGTCACGATCATTGCCTACGGCACCATGGTGCATGTCTGCGAAGCGGCGGCCCGTGCGCTCGGGCTCGATGCCGAGATCATCGATGTGCGCAGCATCGTGCCGCTCGATATCGACACGCTGTGCACCTCGGTGTGCAAAACCGGGCGCTGCCTGATCGCTCACGAGGCCACACGCTTTGCCGGTTTTGGCGCCGAGCTGTCGGCTACCGTCATGGAAAACTGCTTCTGGAACCTCGAGGCCCCCATTCAGCGCGTGGCCGGCTGGGATACCCCCTACCCGCATGCTTTTGAGTGGGAGTATTTCCCGGGGCAGGCGCGCGTTGCAATGGCTCTCAAAGCCGTCATGGAAAGCCGATGAGTACCCATATTTTCAAGCTCCCGGATCTGGGCGAAGGCACGGTGTCGGCGGAGATTGTCGCCTGGCATGTGAAGCCCGGCGAGCTGGTAACGGAAGATCAGGCGCTGGTCGAAATGTCGACCGACAAGGCCGTGGTCGAGGTGCCCTCGCCGGTGAGCGGCCGTGTCCTCACCCTCAGTGGCAAACCGGGCGATGTCGTGGCAGTCGGCGCGGCATTGGCGACTTTCGAAACCGATACGGGCGCAATCGCCGGTAACAAGCCGGCACCGTCCGCTGCCACAACGGCGCCGGCACCGGCGGCGCTGGCGCCCGCCGCGCCTGCTGCGCCCGCGCCCGCGCCCACCGCAGCCAGCGGCGCCACGCCGGTACGCGCATCGCCCGCGACGCGGCGTCGTGCGCTCGAGGCGGGCATTGACCTGGGCACGCTCGCCGGCAGTGGCCCGGGCGGGCGCATCCAGCCCCAGGACCTGAGCGCGCGGGTCGGCGCACCCGCTTTGAAAGCCGTCGACGAGCGCAGCGATGAAATTCCCGTCATTGGTATCCGTCGCCTCATTGCGCAGCGCATGAGCGAAGCGGCCCGCAGTATTCCGCATTTTTCTTATGTAGAAGAAATTGACATCACCGAGCTGCGCGCGCTGCGCGAGCACCTGAATGCGCAGGCTGGCAAGGGCGTGGCCTCACTCAGCTATTTGCCCTTTATTGTCGCGGCGCTACTCAAAGCCCTGCCACGCTTTCCGCAGTGCAACGCCCATTACGATGCCGCCCGCGAAATGCTGCTGCGGCATCGTGCCGTGCACGTGGGTATCGCCACGCAGACCGCAGAAGGCCTGAAGGTGCCCGTCGTGCGCAGTGCCCAGCGTCTTGAACTGCGGGCGCTGGCCACGGAAATCGCCCGCGTCACCACCGCGGCGCGTGATCGCAGCGCCCGACGCGAAGAACTCACCGGCTCCACCATCACTGTCACCAGCCTGGGCAAGCTCGGCGGCATCGCCAGCACGCCCATTATCAATCTGCCGGAAGTGGCCATCATCGGCGTCAATCGCGCCACGGATCGGCCAATGATCGTCGACGGCACCGTACAGATCCGGCTCATGATGAATCTGTCCTCGTCCTTCGATCATCGCTTCGTCGATGGCGCGGATGCCGCCGGCCTGATCCAGTCGATGAAGGAGCTGCTGGAACATCCGGCAACGATCTTCATGTCGGGCAGCTAACACGGTGCCCAGCGGCGCACCGGCACTCGTGAGCCCTCACTCTGAAAACAGACGCGACGCATCAATAATACGGTAGAAATAGCCGGACTTTACCAACGCCGGCGACGGCTCATTGTGCACAATCAGTATCCGCTGAATTGTCTTGCGATCTGCTGCGCGCTGCAGGAATTGCACCTTGCGCTCCATATCGGCAATTACTTCCGTGCCAACGGGCCGTCGGGAATATTTCATTTCACATACGGTGAGTACGCCATCGGCTCGGTCGAACACCAGGTCCACCTGCACGCCTACCCGGCCTCGCTTGGTCGGTGCGAAATACGGCCCCACCGTAAAGTCGATTCCAGAAAATCCCAACTGCCTGCTGATGAGATCCGCATGCTGCAGGCACAGATACTCAAACGACCGACCCATCCACACGTGCCAGGCGCCGGTTTGCGTGATCGCGGCAAACAGGGTCTGGCTGTGGCCTGACCTGATTTTCTTGAGGTTTGGTCGAATGAAACTGAAATAGAACCTTAAGTAAGCGTCGCTGAGAAAATATTTGATGTGACGGCTGTTTTCGCCTTTGTCAAACGGCGTCGTGGCACTTATGAACCCGGCCGACTCCAGATCTCTCAGCTCAGTGCTCAGCTGTCCGCCGGTCACGAGTTTCGCAGAGCGCGCCAGTTCCTCGCGGAACAGACCGAGCGGGCGAGTCGCGAGCGTCCGTACGATTTTTTCGAAATCAGGGTTCTTGCCGAAGTGGCTGGTGAAAATACGCTCGTATTCAGCGGTAAAATAACCGTTGGGCGTAAACGCCAGATCTTCCATCGCCAACTGAATAGAGGTAAATCCGCTCAGCAAGCGCAGATACTTGGGGATGCCGCCGGTGAGCATCTGCGCCTTCATGATCTCATCGGCACCGCGCCCGGCAAGTAACTCACTCGTCTCCTTAAGCTTGAAGCCCGATAACTGCATTTGCGTATCGATGCGTCCGTAAAAAGCGCTCGACTTGATAACCTTGTTGACCATGAACGAAGCGATAGAGCCGCACAAAATCAACTTTTGGCCGGGAAGCGTGGCAAAGAATCCGTCCCACACAAACTTGAGATCGGCGATGAGCTCATGCCGGTAGTTCGCCATCCATTGAAATTCGTCGAACACAACTACGCATGGTTTGGCCTTGAGGGCCGTGAACAGCAGCAAGAAGCCTTGCTTCCACGTGGCAGGCGCAGCGGCCGAGGTTGGAATCTGGCTGCGGTCGGCGGCTTCCAGTTGTTGCAGCAACTGAAACATGAAATGACTGATCTGTTCGCGCCGCGGCCGCTCCTCCAGTGCATCGAAAAACAGGGCATCACGCCCCGCGAGCGCTTGCTTGATGAGCGAACTCTTGCCAATACGTCGCCGGCCATAGATGGCGGCAATGGCGGGTTGCTTCGAGTCGACAAACTTTTCGAGCCTGGTAAGTTCATCTTTTCTGCCAATGAATTTCACAATCTACCTCGCAGAAGTCCGCCGCTAATGGCATATTCTGGACACATAGGCGGAATTGTCAATCAATATTCCGCCTATAATGACCACCTTCTGCAATCGCAGGATAATTGCTATGCCGCCTCCAGCCGCGGGCTGGGGTGGCTAAACGCCTGGGCACAACCCATCAACGCGGGATACTGCGCGGTGATGACATACACCGGTATCGCCGCCAGAAAAGTCGTGTAGCGGCCCTTGGCTTCGAAGCGGGTACGAAACGGCGAAGTCGCAAAGAAATTGCCCAGCTGCGGAATGATGCCACCGCCGATATAGACGCCGCCGGTCGCGCCGAGCGTCAAGGCCAGGTTACCGGCCACATTACCCAGCCAGCCGCAAAACATCGACACCGTTTCGCGGCAACGCAGGTCGCTGTCATCGAGCGCCTGACGCGTGATGGCTTCAGCGTTGAGCGTGCCGGCCGCCAGGCCATCCACCTGCGCCAGCGTGCGGTGGAGCAATTCCAGCCCGTTGCCGGACAGAATGCGCTCCGCGGATACATGGGAATACTGACGGTGAATGCGCGTCACCACGGCAATCTCACGCTCGTCTACCGGCGGCAGCGTGACGTGGCCGCCCTCGCCCTGCACGGCGAGCCAACGTCCCTCCATGGGCAGCAGGCCAGAAACACCCAGTCCCGTGCCCGGGCCCAGCACGGCGATCGCCGTGCCAACACGCGGCGCGCCACCCCCCACCTGCCAGCGCTCATCGGCTTTGAGCACCGGAACGGCGAGCGCGAGTGCCGTGAAATCATTCAGGAACATCAGGCGCTCGAGACCTAGGCTCTTGCGGGTCTCGGCGGCGGAGAAATCCCAGCCGTTATTGGTCAGGGCAACGCGATCGTCCAGCAAAGGTCCGGCGACGGCAAAAGCTGCACCGCGCGGCCGGGGCAAGGACGGCGTGGCGCGCAGATCCTCAAGATAGTGATTCGCCGCGGCCGCCGGACCTGAGTAGCTGGCGCACTTGTAAACCTGCTGCCGATGTAAAGCGTTCTGGTACCAGAGACCAAAGCGCGCATTGGTGCCGCCGATGTCGGCGACCAGCAACGATTCCTCTGGCGTCGGCAGGTAGAGAGAACCACTCATGCGCGCATGCTAGAACATCGTGTTGTCGTTTGCGGAAGTCTCGGGTATATCCTGCGTTACATCCCAATGCTCGACAATACGGCCATGCTCCAGCCGGAACAGATCAACCACCGCCACCCCCCGACTGCTGCTGCGATCGGCGGCATTGCGCAGGTAGCGTGAGTGCACGGCGACCAGATCGCCTTGCGAGACCGTGCGCTTCACCTCCTGGCGAAGCTCCGGATAGGTCTCGTGCGTAACGCGCGTCAAGGCCTCGATGGCGCCAGCTTTGCCATCAGCGATCAAAGGATTGTGCTGCTTGTACTCCGGACCGACATAGAGCTTGAAAGCCGTGTCCACATCATGTCGGTTGAAGACCATGTCCAGAAAAGCCAGCACCACCGCCGTGTTCTGCTGCGCCTGCGCGGCGCGCGCCACCGGGCCGGTAGTGGCACAAGCCGTCAGTGCCACACTCACAAGCGCCAACAGACATTTTCGCAGTATCATAAGATCCGCCTCAATCTGATTTGCTCTTGTCAGCGTGAGCAGCGGCGTGCGATTTGTGTACTCGTACGTGCGTACGATCAACTAAAGTCATGACGACGATTATGCATAGCTAAGCAATTGATTGCAATGGAATTGCCCGCTATGGATGCGGGGTGATGGCGATGACGGTAATCTCGTCTTTGCCTGGTCGGTAACACCAGAACAGCCGGTACGCACCCGGAGTTCTATTTTGAGCGTAGGCCTCGAAGACCTTGGAACCGTGCTTATAAGGATGATCGAGCGAGCCATACTCGTTCCTCTTAAGGCCTGGGTGCTTGGCGTTGTCGGTTAAAAGGCGTACGCATTTGTCGACCTGCCTGAACAGGCCCTCGGCATTGGAAGTCCTGGCCTTGCGCCGCCTATCTCGACTCAGCAGCGACGCTGCGGCCGCCACTTGCAGCTCACGGAAATTCGCGTCCGCCTCTTCCGTCCAGCGGAGTGTGAACGGCATTACTCGTCTTGCAGCTGCTCGACCAGGGCAGCCGCCGACTTCATATCCGGCCCCTTCCTGGCCAATTTGCCGTCAGCCGCCTGCCGGAGTCCGCGACGCACGGCGGAAAGTGCACCCTTGTTGTCGTAAAGCCAGGCCTCGCGTTCAGGAATGACGCGAGCGAGCCTTACCATTACCTCCCCGGCACCACGATCTTCGACCAACACGGTGCGGTTGGCGAAGGATTCGCCCAGGGTCAGGCGGCCCTTGGAATCGACGTTTTTTGCGAGCGCGGCGTATTTCATCTTGCCATCCTGCCGCACTCGCCCACTATAGTTAAGTGGGTAAGTGGGGTTGTGGGAAAGTGGGGTTAAAGCGCAGGCTCAAGATTGAAGCCAAAGTGAACATTTCCATCCAAGGCGCCATCCGGACTCCAGCTCCACTCGCCAAAGCTCACGCCGCGATCTGACCCGATCGTCACGATGCTCGAACTGCGCGTGCCGTAATTCTCGCCGCGAATGAAGGCGCTCGAAAGCATGCGCTCGTGCTCGAGGCTTGCACCCGTGCGCGGCAATTGCTCATCAGAGGCCGGCGTATCATCACGTAGCAACTCCAGGAGATCACTCGTATCAGGCAGTGACGCCAGCGCCGTCGCCAGGCGCGACTTGGCCAGTTGAACCTTGGGCCAGGGCGTATCGAGCAGATGATTGGAGAGTGCGTAAATGCCGGGTTGCAGTACCCGGGTCTCGCCCGTGGTGCTGGCGTAGACACCCAGGCCCTGTCCGTCGCTGGCGATGAGGTTGAAGGGATTGCAGTTCGCGCCGCGCTGGGCCACCTGCGCAAGGCCCGCCAGCAGCGGCGTGCGTTGCTCCAGAAACCCTGCCACCAGGGCGCCGCGGCTGGGAGCGGCCGCCACCTGTGCAGCGGGATCGCGATAGTTGGTCAGCGCGGCGAAGCGGCCTGCGCGCGTCACACCGAGCCAGGTACCCCCGGCCTGCAGGTCGCGGCCCGCCAGTACACCGCACTCCCCGGGCCACCATTGCGCACTGGCGGTCGGACGGCTGTGAAACTCGTCCCGATTGGCGGCCATGACGCAGGGGTAATCGGTGTGCACCTGCCAAGCGATGAGTATTAGGCACATACGGCGGCTCGCTACGCGGCAGCAGAATCGATGGGGTTGAAATTATACGCTGCGAATTGACACGGGCTCGTCAGGCAGACCAGGCCAGCCGCCTGGCTGCCGGCCCGACTACATTGGCCGCCCTTTACTGATCCATTCCTCAGTCTTGCTGATCGCCAACCGGTACCGGGCGCAGTTGTACGGCTGGAGGTGCAGCAGTTCCGCACTTAGAAGATCCCGAAAAGAACGCAGATCGTCCGCAGCTATGGCCGAGGTCGCCAGCGCGTCTGCAAGTCGACGACCGAGCGCCACCACCCGCTGCATGGCTTCTGCGAGCGGTGCGCGGTACTTGGCGCGAAATGGATCCGGCACCCCCATAGACTCCAGAATCGCCCGATACTTTGGTATTGATCGACGATAAGTCCAGGCGAATAGCTCTACGGCCAACGTCAGGTCCAAACACTCGTAAATCCCAAGCATGGCCGTGGCGTAGTCGCTGATCTCGACGTCCAGAAACGACAGCGGCGCGCAATTGGATAGCATCAACGGCAAGTTTGCGCACAAGCGGCTGGTGCGCTTGTTGCCATCCTCGAACGGCTGAAGATAGGCGAGATTCACCCACAGAAAGAACGCAGCTTCCGCCGGATTTCTGATCTGCCTGGCCTTCGCAACTACGTGTCCAAGCATCTCTTCCAGGAGTGAGGGAATCTGTGTCGGCACATAGACCGTATCGGTGATGTTGACCACCGTTGTGCGAATCGCTCCCAGGGAATTGGAATTCGCGAGCAACCCCTGCATCAACAGGCTTTGAAGATTGCATACAACAGGAACGGTAATGCCATAGGCAGGAACGGCGTCGACCATGAATTCAATGGCGTCTTTATGATTCAGTAGCATCGTGGCATCCGCATCGTCACTGGTCGAGCGGCCTTTGACGAACAGATCCCGTGTGTCTAGCAGACTCTTGCGGTTGCCCTCCAGCCGGGATGAATACCAGGACAGATCGGTCAGCAGCTGCTCGAGGACCTTGCGGGCATATGTTCCGGCGGGTTGCTGCCCCTGCATGCGCCCCTCGCTCAACAGGGCATCAGCCAGCCCGGCAGGCAGGAGCAAGGAGCGATTCGGTTGGTAGTCATCGACGAAGATGCGCTGGTAGGACACGGGAGCGCGGGTGCCCAGCGGCGCTTTGAGCCGAGCCATGAGCGTACTCGCGCCAGCACTCCAGGGTGGTGAAGCGGTATTAAAAGCCGTGTCTCCAATAGGCACGGTCGGCGGCGCAAAGCGGTACGCCGTTGCTGGTCCGTTGCCTTCGCGCACGATCTGACCTGCGGCGGCAAGTTTGCGCAAATACCGATTAACGGTGGGCCGTGCCGACCGAACATGGCTGGTGATCTCCGCCGGACTCACGGATCCGAATCCTTCCGTGGCCCGTCGAGCCAAGAATTCAACAATTGCCGTATTGAGATGTGAATTAGACATAATGCTTTATGCGTATTGAATCACTATTTTCGATAAGGTAGGCCTTATTTTATCATTATTTTAGCTCGTCTCTCCATAAATGATAAGATAATGATAGGATATTTTATCAATCATCCCAATCGCTGATATCTCTCCCAAAGTCATTAAGACAACCCCTTCGGGAGGATTATTTTATGCTCCCGTTGACGTTACCGCCTTCGTTGGTCAGTGGTCTATGGGCGGTTCCGCGGCCAATATAAACGGTACTTTTTTTTGGCCTTGGCCAAACTGAAATGTAGTTTATAATGGCCACGTGAGATATCTGGCTCCCCATCTGCAGCGCGATCTGGCCAGGAAGCTGGTATTGCTCGCCGGTCCCCGCCAATGCGGCAAGACCACCCTGGCAAAATCCCTGCTTGATACTCGCGGCGCTTACCTGAATTGGGACATCTCGGCTGATCGAAAAATCATCCGTGAAGTTGCCTGGCCCAAGGATGCCTCCCTCGTCGTTCTTGGCGAGCTGCACAAGGCGCCCACGTGGAAGAATCTCCTCAAGGGGGTTATCGATGAGTTCGGCAACCGGCCACCACTGCTGGTCACTGGCAGTGCTCGCCTCGATGCGTTTCGCAATACGGGTGATGCGCTGACCGGCAGGACTTATTTTTATCGGCTCCATCCAATCGATGTCGCCGAATCGAGAGCCTTTTTGCCTGGCTTGAAGCTGGAGGATCGAGTCACTCGCCTGCTTCAGGCCGGGGGCTTTCCAGAGTCCCTCCTGAACCCTGCCGACGCCGCGCGCTTGCGCAACGATCGCATGGAGTTGGTGACGCGCGAGGATCTGATGGATCTGTCGCGCCTCAATTCGTGGCGCGGCGCCTCCGATCTGGTGGAGCTGCTGCGCGAAAACGTCGGCAAGCCAGTCAGCTACGACAGCCTCGCGCGCACGCTGGGCATCTCCCCGCCCACTGTCAAGAATTGGGTGAGCTTGCTTGAAAAACTGTATCTCATATTTCTGTTGCCGCCCTACTCCAACCGGCTGTCGAGAAGCATTCGCAAGGAACGGCGAGTGTATTTCTACGACTGCGCCGCCGCCTACGATGCGAGCGGCGGTGCGCAGCTTGAAAATCTTGTGGCCAGTGCACTGCTGAAATTCGTGCAATTCAGGAAAGACACCGCCGGAGAGAATTGGGAGTTGTACTACCTGCGCGACAAGGAACAACGGGAGGTTGATTTTCTACTGACGCTCAACCGGCGAGTGGATACCCTGATCGAGGTCAAGTCTGCGGATGCAGATCTCAGCAAGAGTCTGCAGTATTACAGCGAGCGGCTTCGACCCCGTGAATCGATACAACTGGTCTGGCACCTTGATCGGCCAAGGGAGAAATCTGGCATCAAGGCTCTACCGTTGGGTAAGTGGCTGGAGTCTTTGCCGTACGACTCTTTCGTTGATTGAACTCAATGGCGAAAAGCGCTCCCGCATGGCCAGCGACAATTAGATTCTCCGCGCGTTATCGAGGCGCGAATTCAACCGCTACGCCCTGAGCGCCAACGCCACCCTTAGCGCCAGATCCAGTTCCTGCATCTTCAGCGGACCCAGCGCTCCCACGAAATCCGTCAGCCGTGTCTTCTCCAGGCTCATCAAACCCTCGCACTGAATCGCGCTTTCGTGCTTCAAACCCTCAGCCACACCCACGGCAACCTGCGTCGGCAGCCCCTGGTGCTCAGAGAACACCGGCGCGCACACGACAGTCGAAAATTTCGACTCGATCAACGCCTGACGACTTACGACCACGAACGAGCGCACGGGTTTGGCATCCCCCGCTGGCCGCCGCACACGGTACAGCTCTCCCCGTCTCATCGGTCAACGCCAGAGACCTGAAACTCCAGTGCGTCGCTCATTTCCGCGTTCAGCTTCCCGGCATGACGGTTGATGGCTGCGGCCTCGCGGGCATTGCGCCGCTCCTGCGCCCGTCGCTCCACGAACTCCCGCAGAATGCGCTCGATAAACGCTGAACGCGACACTCCCGAGCCCGCGATCCGGTCCAGGCTCGCCACCAGATCTTCCGACAATGTTAGCGATATTTTGGATTTCATACTACTATTATACTACTCTAGTGGGATAATGCCAGCAGTCCAGCAGGCCGTCAGAGCCGGTATTGCTTTGCGATCGGTTCACGGCTCGCCGGCCTCTCCAGGAATGACACGCGCAAATTCAGCCCCACGCTTGAGCTTGGTGGTTTTTTGCGGCCTTACCCAGTGCGGCATTCAGCCGCTGCAACGTAGCCGGTAACCACGCGGCGTACTGGTCGCGCGCACGCGGATGCAGCAAGGTGGCTTTGCAGAACAGAGCAGTCTTGCTCGTTGGGGCGAGCGGTTCAATCTGGAAAAGAGCACGGGTCTGGATGCGGACTGAGGCCCACGTCAAGAGCTCGGTTAGCGAATCGGGCGCAAGCGGATGGCGTACGATGGATCCCAATGACGACGAATACCCCCATAGCAACTGCTCTGCGCCCCATGAAAACGGTCGGTCGTCGCCGGCCGTATGCCGGAGGGCTGGCCGGCCTGCAAGGTTTCTTTGAGATGTGCATCCGCCTGCGCGGCGACCGCCCGCTTTTTCCGCGCGGCGTTTATCGATTTAAAACCCATGAAGAAGCCAACGAATGGACACTGAAGATGCTGACCCGGGCGAAAGCCGACCCCCGACCCTAGCCGACCTGCTACTGCTTTGCAGGAGCCTGAACGCCCAGAACGCTCGTTATATCTTGATCGGCGGATTGGCGGTCAACCAGCATGGCTCTACGCGCGCCACCATGGACATCGACCTGCTCGTCGATGGCAGCCTTGAGAATCAGTCGCGCGTCACAAAATCCCTGGAAATACTGCCCGACAAGGCGGTGCTGGACATTGCCGGCGACGATTTGAACGACTATGTCGTGATGCGGGTGGGCGATGAAATCACCGTGAATCTCATGGCCGCCGCTTGCGGCGTGAGGTATTAAGACGCCATCGATGAGGTAGGTCAACGGCAGCGCACGCGGCGTGCGTAAGGCGCCGAACCTTCGCCAGTACACACTGCACCTGCGCGCTCAGCGCGCCAGTAAACGCATGCAGGACCTGGCGGACGTTGAGAGGCTGCTGGCCAATCGCGTGACTATAAAATCCAAACCCCCAAAGTCTTAAACAGCTCGCGTGCCGGCCATCTGGGGCACAGCGCTTCAACTACGGCCATCAAATCGTCGAGCGCCTCGTAGGGATCGCGGCTGCTGACCGGGATGATCTTCACGCCGCCATCACCAGCCAAATGCTGGACCGGTAGCTCCTGATCAGAATTATGCGGGTTCGCTTAATATCCCATCAAACAGGCTCTCGTGTTTGAATATGCGAAAGTATTCACGTACTTCCGCGAGCTCGAGTGTCTCGCGGTTGGCGCGAATAAGGGCGCGGATATCTTCTAAATCTTGAGTACGGCGCGGATTATTCATCCAACCTTGCAACTTAAACCCGATCAACCCTTCGGCGCTAATCACGCGCATCGGCCCAAAAGCGCTGTCGCGTTCAAGAGCGTTGGCCAATAACTTGAGTGCTGCGGGTCGAGTAGCGTAAAGCAGATCGAGACGCTCGTCGCGACGGTTGTAGTTACCGGCGTCACCGCTACGATGTAGGCACTGATAACCGATTTTCAACAGTGCCACGTCAATCATATCGGCGTGGCGGCCATCTGTGAGCAGATCCACATCTTGGGTGGCGCGGACCACCTTGTGCGCTGCCAAAGCGAGGCCGCTAATGAGCGCAAAGCGCGCTCCGATGCGATTGAGCGTGGTGACCGCTTCTGCCAATTGATTGCCGAGGCGGGATAACGCGGCCATACGCCATTATAGCGGCGCCAGCGCCCGCTACACCGCCGCCCGCAACCTTTCCGCGCTGGTGGCGGCCCTCAATACGAAAGCCAAATCAACGGTCTGAGCCGCTTACGAGTCTTTGGCAGCTACGGCGCTACTTACGCCCCTCAAAGGCACCCCAGCGCGTTGGCCGCTGCCATGGCTTGCGCGCGCAGTGTCGTGGCTTTGGTTGGCGTCATCAGCAGTGGATTCCAGGTGGTCGCTCGTGCGATTGTGCTACCGTCACCGCGATTCACGTTATGGCTCAGCCGTTCATTTGAGCTGCTGTGCCTGCAACATCATGTACAGGGTGACTGAGTTGTTTTAAATGGGAGTGAGCCTGCCCATATGCACGGCCCTGCCACAAATCGAGTTGATGCAACGTTCATAACGTTGTATTATACAACGTTATGAACGTTGCATCACGTAACAAACTGTATTTAAAAGGAATACTGGAATCTGAAGGGCTCTTCCCGCATCTGGAAGATACTCCCAGAGGCGGATTTTTTGACTGGGATTTTGGCTTGCCGGAGCTCCCGGAGACTCCGGGCATCATCGTTATTCGTGGGCCTCGGCAATTTGGGAAGAGCACTTGGCTCGAGTACCAGTTGCGAGAGACTATTCGACGTTTTGGTTCTGGCACCGCGTTTTTTATAAACGGCGATTACATCGCCGGCCCTGACGAGCTGGAAAATGAAATCGAAGCCCTGCTGCGCTACTTTCCGGGCGGCACTACGGTTCAACGTCTCTTTATCGATGAAATCACCTCCGTCAAGGGATGGCAGAAAGCCGTCAAGCGGTTGGCGGACAGTGGCGTACTGCGCAAGACGTTGCTGGTGACCACAGGATCTAAGGCGAACGATATCCAGCGGGACGCGGAGTTGCTGCCCGGGCGCAAAGGGAAGTTGGCGCGGACGATTTATCTCTTTGTCCAGATCCCCTACAAGGTTTTCTATGCCAAGGCGTTTCCGACGCTGAAGTCCCACACGCTGTCGGCGTATCTCATCGCTGGCGGATCGCCGCCCGCGTGTGCGGCGGTGCTGGAGGCGGGTTCGATTCCGGAATATATCTTTCAGACCACTGCGGAATGGATTTACGGTGAATGCGCCGCAGCCGGTCGCTCGCGTCCCATGCTGCTTAGAATGCTGGAGCAGTTGCAGCGCCGCGGCGCCTCACCGGTTGCACAAACAACGCTGGCCGAAGAGACCGGCATGGCAAATAACACCGTAGCCCATGGGTATCTCGATCTTTTGGGCGATCTGTTGGTGCTGGGAACTAGTGAGCCTTGGGACCCCAGCAGAAAGATTCGTGTGCCTCGCAAGTCCTCAAAGTACCCGTTCGTCAATCTCCTGGCAGCCAATACCTGGTGGAAAAACCGCTACACGACGCCGACCGCCCTGGAGAGCGCGTCGGGCGAGGAAAAGGGCGTGTGGTGGGAATGGGCCGTCGCCGCAGAACTGTTCCGGCGCGCCGCCAGGAATGGCAGCCCAACGCCAATGCAATCATTGTTCTGGCGTTCAGATAAGCACGAAATCGATTTTGTTCGGGTCGGCAAACCCTGGATCGAGGTGAAGGCCGGGAAGGCCTCACCCTTCGAGTTCAACTGGTTCTTGAAAACCTTCCCCCGCGAGAGACTATTGGTCATCAATTCGGAGCGCTTTGACGGCGACACGATCCGTGGAGTCACCTTGGAGGACTTTCTCCTAGATGAGTCGTTGTGATGATCGACCCGTCAAGTACCGGGCACCCGAGCAAGCTCCCGTTCGACCGCGCCGCGCAACTGTTCCGCAGAAACGGCGCCTTGATTGGCACGAAGGATCGCTTTGATGGCTCCATCGCGACCGATGATGTACGTCAGGGGTATTTCCCGCGGGGGCCCAAACTCATTGGTGGCAGCATCACTCAACATTCCCAGGCGGTAGTGAAATCCATTCGCAGCCTTGAGCGCATCGCGCCGATCATGACGATCATCGGCGCTCAAACCGATAACCGTCACGCCGCGCCCCTGAAACTCACGCGCCAGGGCATCGAGCGCCGGCATCTCGGCGCGACACGGCGTGCACCAGCTGGCCCAGAAATTCAATACCACCACGTGGCCACGCAGGGCGGCCAGATCAATGTCCTGGCCATCGAACTGGCGCACGATCAGGGCGGGCGCAGGCTGGCCCACGGCGGGCACGGCGCCGGCCACGGCCAGCAGCGGGGCCAGTTGCCAGGCCACCACCGCGACCGCCAGCACGACCCGTGCGCGCCGCGCGAACCCGCGCCGCCTAAAAGCGATAGCCGACATTGAGCTTCCACAACTGGCTGGCGACCAGTTGATTGCCGCGCACATTCGTCAACAAGGGTAGCGCCACATCCAGATTGACGCGCAGATTTCCAGTGGCCAGCTCAATGCCAGGCGCCGCGAGCAGGCGCGTATAGCCTGAATCCTCAGGATGCCCGTCGGGCCCGCCATCGGGCAGTCGATATACTGCGCGCAGTTGCGCCATGGGCGCGAGCTTGAGCCCGGAGGCGGACTGCCAGCCTTCGAAGTAAGTACCCACCACCGCCACGCCCTCGGCGCCTGGGCGATAGTTGGCCTGGTGGGCGACGGGGTGGTCCCACTGCCCCTGAACGAACCACGCCCAGCGGTTGTCGCGAGTCAGCCGGCCAAGGTGATAAGCGCCGAGCAACAGGTCGGTGCTGCCAGTGCCGATCGAGGTGTCCGGATCGAAATTGGCGTAGTCGGTTTCGCCGTTGGCCAGTTTCAATCCGAAGGTAAGCCCGGTCGACATATCGGCCGAAAAGCCGGTGTAGGTGCCCTTGATACGGATGTCACCGGCAGCGCCATGCGAGAAATCGACGATCGCACCGCTCGCATCGGTGGTCTGGAAATCGCGCTGCCAATACGGCACCTCAATGCTCATGCCCCACGAGCGGTTGAAGACGTATTGCCCCCCCGCCGTGTAAAAGCGCGTGCGGATGCGCTTGTCTTGGTTGTTATCCGCCGGCGCGCTTGAGCTACCGCTCCAGTTGCGGTTCTGATCCATGTAATCGTATTCGAGAAAGGCCATGCCGCCGGCGTGGCTGGCGTACATCGAGCTGGTGCCGATATCGAAGAGGCCGCAGCCGCAGGCGCAGGCGGACGCCGCAGCAGGCGCCAGCAGTGTCAGCAGCGTCAGAAGCGCCAGCACCGATAACATCAGGCCGCTGCTCGCCAGCCAACGGCGCGAGGCGAAAGTGTTCATGATGAACTCCCGTGAAATCATTTCGGATAGCGATCGCACCCGGTAACAGCCCGGGCTGCGCCTCATGCGGAAACGGTTTTCAGACGGCGGCGGGAGGGCCGCGGGGAGCGTGGAATCGGGTCGGAATGGAACGCGGAGCGGAGTAGTCGAACTGCGGCAGGCGTGCCTGCACGATCTCGAACTGTTGCGCCGTCAGTGTCGGCGCGTGGGCCGCGAGCGCCGCGCCACCGGCCAGGGCGAAGGGACAGCTGTCGCTTGAGGCGGCGCTCTCGCCGTGGCTGCCAGCGTGATGGTGGTGGGAGTGCTGGGGCAGCGTCGCCAGCGCCACAACATCCGCAGCGTAGTCCGAGCAGGCCACCACCGCGAGGCGCCCGTCAACAGGTGCCCACATGTACCCCACTGGCACGAGCGAGCGCAGCGCAAAGGCGAGCACCGCCAGCGTCGCAATCAGCCGCCGGGCGCCAGGCCTGCGCGTCACGATGCTTGCGGCGCGTGTGTTCAACCGGGCATCCCTCCCGGCAGGGTATCCTTCATATCGGAACCATCGGTTGAAATCAGATGATGGTTGAGCGCGAAGCGGGCAATGCCCGCCGCGTTGTGCAGCTCGAGTTTGCGCATCAGGTTGGCGCGATGCTTCTCGACGGTTTTCACGCTGAGGTTGAGCTCGCGCGCGACCGCTTTATTCGACTGACCCGAGGCGATGCGCGTCAACACCTGCCGTTCCCGACCCGTGATGGTACTTAAGGGATCCTGCGCCGAGCGCTCTTCGCGACTGAGATAACTCGCGAGCACGCGCCCGGCAACGGCTTTGCATAAAAACTGCTGACCGGTCGCCACGGTGCGAATCGCGGTCATCAATTCGGCATGACCTGAGTCTTTGAGCACGTAGCCATCGGCACTGCAATCGAGCCCGGCGCGTATGTATTCTTCCGACGCGTGCGCCGTCAGCAGCACCACGCGCACGCTTGGGCAAACCGCGCGCAGCTCGCGCACCAGCGCCAAGCCAGAGCGGCCTGGCATGCCGATATCGGTAAGCACCACGTCAGGCTGCAGGCGTGTGGCCATCGCCATGGCCTCATCAACCGAGGCGGCCTCACCCACGACGTTGAAATCGGGTTCAAGCTCAAGCAGAGCACGTAGGCCTTCGCGCAAAATGGCGTGATCATCGACCAGCATCAAGCTTAATGTGGCGCTCATTCGCGCCGGCACATGCTGTTCGGGTGCTGCGCTCAGCATCGCGGGTTCGACATTCATCGCAACGGTATCCGGCGCCCGGCCACGATCTGTTTTCGCGGCCCTCGTACTTGGCTTAAGGGAAGTGTAAGGGGAGTCCCCGAGTCCGATAAGCGGCTCCTTGCCCTTAAAGTGTGACGTGGCGCCCAGTTCCTTCGCAGGGCGTCGCTTCAAGACACTATCCTATTGGCGTCGGCGGCAGCCATTCGCGACCGTCAGCTCACGGTTTACTGGCGGCGCCCGCCGACTGGGTATTGACCAGAACGCCCTTGCGGCGCGTGGGCAGCGAAGTCGGCTTTGCAAACTGGCTGGCCTCGATCGTCGGGTTGAGCGCGATCTTCTCGATGATCATCTTGTCAGTGTCCTTGCTGGCGGTGCCGCCGGTTTCAATCAACAAGGGTATCAAGAGGCCGTTGATGGTCTGGTAGTTGCGGTAATACACCGACACCACTGCGCTCATGCCGGCGGCGTTGCGCGTCGCGCGGTCGTACCTCAGTTCCAGGTAACTCTGTGCATCAATCCACTCGTCATGCACCTGGCCGGAGGGGAGTGTGACCTTGAGGCGGAAAGCGCTGTGCCCTTCCACAATGTCCATGCCCTGCAGAGCGATGCTCACGCCTTTGCTCTTGGAGTCGAACAGGGGGCCATCGAGCCCCGCCGCGTCGCGCGCAAAACTGATCTCCTCGGCGGTGTAATCCTTCAACTCCGGTATGCTTCCAGCGACGGGAATCAGTTTCCAGCCCTTGCCGCCGTCGAAAACCCGCACCGCCCGCTGGCCCTCCTGAAGAATCTCAAAACGCATCGCGTCCGGCCGTCGGAACAACATCAGGAAAGGAATCTTTGAAATGCCGCCGGGCCCGGATTCGATGCGTCCGGTC
This sequence comes from Pseudomonadota bacterium, assembly GCA_043738765.1. Lineage (GTDB taxonomy): Bacteria > Pseudomonadota > Gammaproteobacteria > Acidiferrobacterales > UBA6901 > JANNJF01. Next base: position 20,359 of record JAYUFH010000284.1, read on the forward strand.
CAGCCCATGGTCTGGATCTTGCGCCATGCTTCCAATCCACCCCGGGCCGCCACGTTGCGATCGATAATCTGGTCGGCCGTGAGTGCATCGCCCGCACCAGCGGCAGAGGCCAGCAGTGCCAGAGCGCCGGTCAGTATCCATGGGAAGATCCGCGTCATCCTGATATCCGCCTGATATTCGCGCGCCCGTTACCTAGGTCTGCTGAAGCGAACGTCTTCCAGCCGCGGGTTTACCGTAACGCTCTCGATCGTGATTTTCTCGCTCTTTGGCACGTCCTCCACGATCGTCTCGTGCACGTGCGGAATCATCAGGCCCTGATCGCGCCTGAATTCGCGCTGATACACCGAAACCGCGCGCATCCTGCCATCGAACTTGCGCGGTTCGCCGTCGAGCTTGATGTCGAGGAAGCTCTGGCCATCAACCCAGACGTGTCGCACCTGGCCGTCCTTGCGCGTGACCTTGAGCTTGTAGGCGGCATGCCCCTCGACCATGTCGGTGCCCGCAGCCTCGACCCTGGCGCCCTTCGCGGCGTAGTCGATGAGGAAACCGTCGACGCCGGGTTCGGCGGCAGCCTGCTTGAGCTCCTCAGACGTATAGGCATCCCAGTCCCCACGCCCGAGGTAGGGGCGCAGCTTCGAGCCCTTGACGCCATCATAGACCTGCACCGCGGTCTGGCCATTGAAATCGAGCTCCAGCCGGGATTTCAGCGGTCGCTTGAATTCGAACCGGAACGGGAGCTGCACTTCTTCCCGTTCCTTCTGCTGCAGCCGGCCCTTGGACGTGACCGCCATGTATGTGGTGCCTCCCGCGCCCATCATCCCCTTCCAGGACATGGTCTGCACGGCCTGCCAGGCGGCCAGCCCGCCACGCGCTTCCACATTCCGCTCGACGATCTGGGCGGCTGTGAGCGCGGGCAGCGCCGGCCCGGCCTTGGCCGCGGGTTTGGCCTTGGCGTTGGGTGCCGCCATTGCGGCAGGACCAGCGGACAGGAACAGGAGGCCGATAACCAGGGTTCTTGGCAGTGCCATCGTCGAGATCATTCGTTCACTCCTGAGCCGCTGTATAGGTGTATGTGCGTGCGTGCGTCTTGCATTGCAGAGCCGCCTTGACCTGCGCCTTTTGGGCAGTAGACAAGGCCATAAGTTCATCAAGCCTTTTGAGCCGCGCCTCGGCCCGACAGCGCGCTGGCCAGCGTTGGCGTCAGCGGGCCTCTGGCCCAGCTGGCAGGGACTGGAGCGCTGACAGGTCCATCCATAGACGTTGAAGCCGAGCCTCTACCAGGCTGCACAATGCTTCAGATACGCGACTTGGTCAATACAGTCCACAGGGGCCCGAGCGCCTAGCTGCGATCATCGCCGCGACGTCCCTTAAGTATGTCGAGGCAGGCCTGGCGCGTCCAGTCCTTTGGCGCCGCATTGAGCGCGCCACTCACGCCGCCAAACGCCTGCCTGTAGGCGCCCGTACTCTCGATGACGTCGAGCGCACGATCAGGCTGCTTGCCGATGATCGATACCTTCAACGACCTGTAGACGGACTCGCCCGCGGGGTTGATCTGCTTGCAGAGCGTCAACACAGCATCAAGGCCGCCCAGGGACGAGGGATCGATGGGCGCGTCAGCCGCCTGCGCCAGCGACGCTGCCGCCAGGTTGAGGCTGAGGCTGAGGCCGAGGCCGAAAATAATATGCTTCTTCATTGCGGTCGCCTGCTGTGATTGGATGGACAAGGTGCAGCAAGACTACCGGTGAAAGGGCTTGCGGCGAACTGCCCTGCAGGCCCGATCCTGCGACACAGCTCACGTTTTCGCCAGAATCCTGCGCGCCCGTGCGAGGTGCGCTCCTGACATAACCCGGAGTCATCGAGCCCATGCGCGCAATGACGGTGCCGCCGCCGCCAACGCACCACCACTGATGTCGGCTACCTGCTCTTCGGCTTATTGATTCTTCACCTGATTGATCTTCTTGCTCGGCGTCTTGGCGATCTTCGTTTTGGGGCTCGGCGTCGTGCGCTGCTCGCCGCGGGATACGCGGGGGTTGAGCGCGCTGGCGAGCAGCGCGCAGCTCTTGAGTGCCGAATCCTGCGGCTCGGCCTCCGCTTTCTTCCGGGCCGCCTCGAAAGCCTGTTGGTACTCAGGAGTCTGCCCTGCGGCCGCGAGTGCGCTTGCAGAATGCTCGCCGATCATTGTCCCGCGCAGCGCGTCGTAGCCCGATGCTCCGCCCGGATCGAGCTGCCGGCAGGAGGCAATCATGGCGTCCATGCCGCCCAGCGCTGTCGGATCAATGGGCTCCTCGGCCCAAGCCGAGCAGGATATTGCGGCGGCGAAGCCCAGGCCGAGGATAGTGCGGGTCTTCATTACGATCACCTGCTATTGCGGATACCTGACCAGACCGCACTGTATCGCAAAGGTTCCAACGGATTCGAGGCACATCGTCACGGTATCACTGAGGGATCGTGGCCTTCATCCACTCGTCCACGCTGGGCGTGGCGGGACCCTCAGTGGCCTCGCGGGGTTTACGGGGCTTATTGTATTTCGCCTGCTGCTCATCGCTCAGCAGCGCCCGGATCCGGTCTCCGGTCCGGTCACTGATGGTCCGCGTGGCATGCACGCGGTAGGCGGCCGGCACCGAGGTGTCGTTCCAGACCGTCATGATCTGCCGGCGCTGGTCTTCCAGGATCCCGCGCACTCCGCTCTGCTGCTGCGCATCGAGTCCCAGCTCCGCCGTCAGGAGCATGACGCGACGCTCAAGAGGGGATTCGTGGTGCGGTGGTGCCAGCGCAGGCCGGGCGCTCGGGTCAGGAGGCCCTTCCGTGGCCTTGACCGGCAGCGCCCCGACACAAAGGGCGCAGATCGTGGCCGCCAGCCAGCGACGATCCATTCGACCTTTGAGAGACTTCATGCCCGACTACCGGATGCACAACCGCTCGCGGGTAATCCCGCGAGCGGTTGTGAGCTGCATCAAGCTTTGATCAGGGTAGTGTGGCAAATCCACGCAGCTGCTCGATTGCCGTCCCATTACTAAGGTTAAAGGTCAGCGTGCCGTCCCGGTTCACGCCTCGCGGGGTAGTCGTGGTCGGAGGCACAGTCGTGAACCTGACGCTCACGGTGCACGACTGACCCGGCGCCAGGGTTCTTCCCGGCGTGCAGGTCGTACCGGCCCCCGCCACTGAGCCAAAGAACCAGGTGGTGCCCGACCCACCCGCAAACGTGAGGCTGTTCACGGTGACCGGCGGCTGGGCGCCGGCCGGGTTCGTCAACGTGACGGTCCCGGTTCCCGTGTTGCTGCCCGTTGGCAGCGTGATGGTCAGCCGCGGACTCGGCGCGACCGTCACCGCTGTCGCAATCCCTTGCAGCGAACCGACCGAGGTTGCCGTCGGCGCCCCACTGAGCGTGAAGGTGATCGCACCGGTATCGAGCGTGTTAGTGGCGCCAAACACGTTCGTGAAATTGACCCCCATGGCGCAGTGCTCCCCAGGCGCGAGCACGATTCCGGTGCAGCCATCGGCCCCCGCACTGAAGAAGTACGTCAATACCGATCCGCCCGACACCGTGACACCGTTCACCGCGACCTGCGCCCCTGTGGTCGAGGTATTCGTGAAGGTGACGACGCCGCTTCCTGTACTCTGGCCGAGCGGCAGCACAATCCTCAGCGGATTCGGCGCAACCGAGACCGTCGCGGCCCCGACGCCCGACCCCGTCAGCGATACGACGGACGAAGGCACGAGGCTGGTCGCCCCGATGGTCAGCGGCGTGCTGTAAGCCGTTGCCGCTGTGGGTGAGAACACCACGCTGTAGGTGCACGAAGCTCCCGCGGCCAGCGTGTCAGTCGCCGTGGTCGGGCAGGTCCCGCCTGCCGCACCGGCTGGCCTGGCGAACGCTGTGCCCGTCAAGCTGCTGTAGGTGAAGCCCGTCAGGCTTATGTTACCCGTATTGAGCAGCGTGAGCGATTGCGCCGCGCTGCTCCTACCCGTCGCCCAGTTGCCGAAGGTCAGCGGCGTGGGACCGGCGCTCAGGGTGCGTACCAGCGCCACCGAGGTGCCGCTCAGCGCGACGGGAGCATTGGCGACCGTACCGCCAAATGTCACCGAACCGGTCGAGGTCGTGCCCACCGCAGCCGCCGTGTATTGCACGCGCACCGTGCACACGGTGCCGGCCGCCAGCGTCGCACCGCAATTGCCGGCGACACCCGTTGTGACCCTGCTAAACGGTGCCGGGCCCACGGTAATGGTGCCCAGCGCGGAGGCTGCGCCAGTGCCATTGTTGGCCACGATGAGATCCCGCGTCACGCTCGTCGCTGTCGCGACCTGGCCGAACGCCAGGGGCGAGGGGCTTACGGATACCACGGCGCCGGTGACGTTGCCTGCCTGGTACTCGACCGCGCCGATGTCCGCGTTCGTGCCCGCGGCGGGCCGCGGCTGGCCGAAGAAGTCCAGCGCCGGTGCACCGGCGTTAGACCCCGCGTTGACCGCGGCCGAAGCCGACCCGATCGAATAGGCTCCAGCGACCACGCCGCCCGGAGCCGCGGCGAGCATCGACTGCCCCGCGTTGTTGAACAGTGTCAACGGCCCGTAGGTCAGGTTGATCCAGTTGTGACCTTCGTCCACCGTCGCTGCCGGCGTAATGCTGTTGAACACGAACACGGGGCTCAGGCCCGTGGTCTCAGAGCGACCCGCAGGCGAGAGGTACCCATGACCGCCATTTTCGGGTGGCACACGCGATCCGTTGCAGTACTGCGCGTTGACCGGCGATGTGCTGGGCGCAAGGTTACCGCCGCCGCTATATCCGCCAGCCAGGCTGGTCAGGATGGAGTTACCCAGCGTAAGGGTCGCCCCGCCATTGTGGCTGGTCGGGCTCGTGTCGTCCCGAACACCGACATCCCAGTAGCTGGCCCCCGCAGCGCAGTCTCCCGTGATGGCCTGGTTCAGCAGCGGCAAGAGGCTCACGAGGTTCTGCTGCGACTGCAGGCCAGTGCCCGCGCCCGTGATCTCCACGTGGAAGGCACGGTTCTGCCAGAACATGTCGTTCCTCAGTTGCGGCAGGGACAGCACGCCGCAGTTGGCGTTGAAGGTTCCGAAGAAACCGCCGCTATAGCCGAAGCCGCTCGGGCACAACCACTTGGCGCCGAAGATTGTCGGCAAACCATTCAGTGCATCCAGCAGGTTCGGCGTGTTCTTCACCGTCACCAGACCCGCCGGCTGCGGGATATGCGCTGCGTTCGAGCCCAGGCAGTTCGGATCCTGCGGATTGGTATTCAGGTCGGTGGTCGGCTTGCAACCCGGAGGCGGCGAGGCCGCGTTGATCGCGCCGAGCGTCTTGAAGAGCACGCCGGCCGAAGCGGTCGTATCGTTCGAGACGATCGTGTTGTTGACAATCCTCACCCGCAGCGCGTCCTCCATCGACACGCCCGCGCCATCCCAGCCTGCGACGTTGTTCGCGATGATGTTGTTCTGGAGTGTCACCCCAAACCAGGTATCCGGAAGGAACTCGTACGGGAACGTGGTCATCTCGGTGCCGTTCACCTGCTGCAGGCGCAGGCCGCCGCCGCTTCCGCTCTCGGCGCTGTTGCCGATGATCAGGTTCGAATCGATCATCAGATTCGCACCGGTGCCGTCGCCCAGGCCCGGCGGGCAATCGAAGTCGGTCAGCGTGCCGCACTCCGTGCCGTTGGGCAGGGTACGCGTGCCATTGGCACCAATGATACCCAGACCACCGCCGTTGGTCGGCAAGGTCGGATTGGTGCTCTGGTTAAACAGGATGTAGTTGTGGTCGATCGTGCCGTTGAAGCTCAGGCCACTGTGCTCGACGCCGGCGCCATCGCCCGTGCTCAGGTTGCCAGAAATCCAGTTGTGATCGAGCCGGTAATTATCGCCGCCGGCACTGATCGTGATACCGCCCGCACCCGAGGGTGTGCCGGCGAAGAGCGCATCACCCAGGCCGGCATTGTTATAGACGTCGTTGTGGTGCACGCGCACGTTCGTGTTGAGCTGGAACGGAATGGACATATTGGGCAGCACGCCAGCGAATGGCGGGCACAGCGGGCGCGGCAGCGGAACAGCATTGCCGCAGATCGTGTTGTCGAGCACGTACACGGGCGGGGTCTCCCCGTTGCCCAGGTTAATGCCGCCCGAGAGCGTGCCGTGATTGGCGAAGATGCGGTTGTTGGCCACATCGAGGTAGTGGTTCCAGCCGTGCATGAACACCGCGCCGCCACCCTGCGAGCTGTTGATGATAGAGAAACCATCGATACGCGACGGATTGCACTTGAAGTTGCTGGTGCCATAGTCGCGGCCGAGGTTGGCAGCCGATGTGGATGCATTGACAGTGCAATCTTCAACGCTGTTGGTCAGATAGGCACTGCCATTCGGGAACGCGCCAGCGACTGTACCGCCCTGCAGGCCCCAGAAATCGGAGCTGCCGGTCGGAATCTTGATGCCGCGGCCGATAACGGTGACGCCCGCGCCCTCGTAGGCGCCCATCAGTGTCGGCTCCTGAAGCAGCTGCGCCAGGTTACCGTTGCCGGTCGCATCCCAGCCCACGATGGCTTCGAAGGGAATGCGATCGACACGCAGGTACTGGTTATCCGGGCAGCTGTAGGTGCCTTTCGGGTCGAAGCTGGGATTGAGCGCGCTGCGCGGCACCCCGTTGAGGGCCAGACCGAACAGACACACCACTTGCCGGCGCCACGGATCCATCTTGCCGGCTGGGTGGGCATCGGCGTTGATCGTGACCGAACCGGCACCCACGCCCTGCAGGCGCACCGGCTTCCACATCAGCACGTTCTCGTGGTACGTGCCCGCACCGACGATGATCAGGTCGCCAGGGGCAGCCGCGTCGATCGCCTGCTGAATGGCGTTTTCCGTCGCATTCTCGCTGGCGACGTAGCTCGGCGGCTTGCCGGCCACCGTGACCGTGATGGCGTCGATCGACTTCTTGCCATTCGCAGCCGTGATCACCAGCTGGCCACAGCGATAGTCAGTGAGGTTGGTCGCAATAACCGCGCCCGTGGCGTCGCGTTGCGGCGGGGTCTGGCCGGCCGGAATCGTGTTCGAAGTGCCGCTGTAACAGGTTGAGCCGACGCCGGCCGCATTAAGCGTCGGCGCAATGGCCGGCACCGTGCAGGTCAGCGAGGTGTTGGTCCAGGTGCCACACGTGGCCGTGGCACCGCCAATCGTGACGGTTCCCGCCGAGCTGCCGAAGCCATAGTGACGCGTAATGGTCTTCTGGTTGAACGGCGGAGTGGTCGCGCCAGGGCCGGAGTAGGCCGGGTTCTGCACGACCTTGCTGCAGGGCACAGTGTCTATGACGGTACCGAGGCAGTTGATCGTGATCTGGCCGCCGGGAGTGACCCAGGGTCCTGCGACACCGCTGTTGCCGATGACGCTGGAAATCGCTGGCGTCGCCTCCGGGTATTCGCTGTCGGGCAGGTTATAGCCGTCGGCGAAGGCCTGTGTCGGGATGACCGGCGTGTCCATGTAGGCGGTAAAGCCTGGCATGAAGGCGGTCTCGTAGCAGAAGTTGCTGTACGCCGGGTTGTACGAGGGATCGGTGATCTGCTCGGCGAGATCCGCCGTCGCCACCGGTGTGCCCGCCGCCGTGATAAACCGGCCCTGGGCATCGGTCTTCGCGATCGGGCCCGGATCGTTCATGCACGCGATCATCATCTGCGGCACATAACCGGTCGGGTTCGGCGGGTTCACGCCATAGCTCGAGTAGTTGAGGCCGTCGTAGATGCCCCACTGGTCAGACCAGACGCGCGCCATTTCCTTGCCCGTGAAGTCGCGCACGCCGACCGGCAGGTTCGGGGGACCGAACTTCTCACCGAACTGCGGCGAGAACGGATCGAACTCAGAGGAGAAGTCGTTGGTCATCGTGCCGGTGAAATGCCCGGTAATGTGCGTCGAGGTGAAGACGTAGAACTTCGCCAGCGCGGAGTGCTGATCTTCCAGCGTGATTTCCTTGCGATCGCACAGCGACCGCATGGCACCCGCAAACGGCGCGTTCTGGCCGGCGGTCGGGTACAGGCTGTTATAGTCTGGCACCTGGCGCAGGGCGCCGACGCAGGGCCAGAACACCTCAATGCTGCCCGTATCGCCTTCGTGGCGCGGCTGGCCGAAATTCGTGGTCAGGTTCAGACCGCCCGGGCTGTTCTTGTTGTAGTGGGCACTCACCGCTGCCTGGTCGGGCATGATGAAGATGTTGCCGAAGCCGGCGAACTGGCTCGTGACCGGCGCGACGTAGATGTCGCCCAGCAGGATGTTCTTGTCCTCTTCCTTCACCAGCTCCATGCCGGGCGGAACGATGACTTCAACCACATACTTGCCTGGCGGCAGCATCGGCGTGCCAGAACGGAACGGATCGGTCGTGTCCGGGTTCGCTATGCAGCCCGTGGTGCAATTCGAGGCAGTCGGCTTGCCGGTCACAGGATCCGTGGCCGTGACGCTGGGGAACTTGTACATGCCGTCATAGGGCGCAGGCTGCGCCTGGTTCAGCATCGACCAGCCGTCGTAGCACTTGAACTGGGCGTTGGCGGCCAGCGGACGCTGCGTCACGTCGAGCCATTGCGGGCTGCGCTGCAGGGTCGCAAAGAACGGGCTGGTCGGATCCTGCCCCGGGCAGTTCATGTTGGGCACGTACGAGGTGACCGCGGTGCCAGCGGTGTTCGTGGACCCGGCAGCCGGGTCACCCGAGGCCACCGTCATGAAGGTGTTGCCAGTCGCGTCCTTGCGGAAACCCTGGGCCCAATCGTCCCAGCTGCTGGTCGTGGTGGTATCCACAAGCGTCAGGCTCGTGCTGCCATCTGCAGCGGTGCCTTCCTTGTAGAGGTTCAGCTTGACGCGCGGCACGCCCGGCTCCCAGCTCAGCTGCAACAGCAGCTGCGGGTCGTCGAACGGACGGGTCGAGGCGTAAATCACGTGGCCCTTGATGCCACCGGTCTCGCCGGCGACGAAGGGCTTCATGCCGAATTCCATGAACGTGTTCTGGCCGAGCAGACCCTGCCAACCTTCCGTGGAGGTCGGAGGATCGATACGGCCTGAGGACAGGGTCCCCGTCGCTGGCCGGCTCAGGCCTCCCACGATTGGGCCAAGTGAAACCGAGGAGCCGATGCAGTCCGCATTCGCGCAATAGACCGCGCCCGGCACCTGCAGGGCAGCAGGCAGCGACACTCTTTCGATGGTGTTCGCGAGGCCGGCACCTATTGCCGAAGTTCCGCCGCCAAACCCGTCGGTGGGGCCACCGGCGTCATAGACGACGTGTGTGCCCGTGCCTTTGAAGCGCGTGGTATCGGCTTCGACCACCAGCCAGTTCATGAACGGGAAGACTTCGTTGAAGCCCGCGTAGCCGTCCAGGTCGGTGTTGTTGAAGAAACCGAAGCTGCCGTCGCGGTAACGGATGTTGGTCGCAACCAGCGGCAGGCCCGGCTCGTTACCCTGCGACACGCCATCGCCGACGCTGCCCGCGGTGCCATCACCCACGTCCAGGAAGGTACGGGTATAGAGGTTCGTGCGCCACTGCGTGACGGGGTACACAATCGGGTTCGCGGCACTCGAGCCTGGACCGCTCGTGCTGATTTGGATTGGTGAGACCAGGCCATCGAGCATGATGTCATTCCACTGGTCGAGCACCGTGAGCTTGTAATCGCCGACCGGAACGTTCGTCAGGACGAAATTGCCGTCCTTGTCGCACTTGGCGAAAGCGAAATCGGCATCATCCGGCGAGCCCATGCCCACGTAACACTGCGTGAAGCCGTAGTGGCTGTAATCGCCACTACTGAACATGCGCTGATCGGGCGTGCGGCTCATATGCGTATTGGTGACGCGGCCGTACACGGTCTGCGTGCACAGCAGCCCGCCGCCGCCGATGTTTATGCCGGCGTTCGGCCCGGTGGTCGGGACATTGGCCGGGTCGCAGATCCCGGTGCCAGCCGTGGTGTGCCGGCGCGCATTGATAATCTCAGGGTTCACGAACCCAATGGAGACGTGGAAGCCGCCAGGACCGAATTCCTGGAAGTACGCCGGCTCGTCCGGCTTGATGAAGGCCTCGTGCGGCTTGCCGCCGTCGAGCGTATTGGTCTGGAGCCATTCTTCACCCGCGGCAATCCGATCAGCTCCGGGTGCGGCGGTGATTTCGTATAGGCCGGGGTACAAGTTGGCGATGATCGCCTGGCCGCGCAGCGGCGACTCGAACACGCCACCTTCCTCGAAATCCGGGCAGGTCGGGATCATCCCCACCAGGCCATCGGCTCGACCCGTGATGGGACAGGCGTTCTTGCCGGTCAGAGGGTCTATCGATCCCGCCAGGGCATTGGAGACCGGTTGGTTGAACATGTCATA
>JAYUFH010000285.1:0-1660 GCA_043738765.1 Pseudomonadota bacterium
GGTCTTCGGTGCAATACCGGGAAGATTGGCGCCACACATTTACCACGAGGATGAGATCGTCGAACTGCTCCACGCCGCGCAAAGATTGGGTCCGCGCGGGAGTCTGCGGCCGTTGACCTTCGAGACCTTGTTCGGCCTGATTGCCTCGGCTGGCCTGCGTGTGTCCGAAGCGCTGGCGCTGCTTGATAAGGATGTCGATCTGACACTCGGTGCGCTGACCGTGCGTCAAACCAAGTTTGGCAAGACACGCCTATTGCCATTGCACCCCAGTACGGTACATGCCTTGGAGCGTTACCGACGGGCGCGCGATAGACGCTTGCATTGCACCGCTGAATCCCCATTCTTCATCGGCACGAGGGGAAAGCGTCTGGGCCAGCCTCTGGGAGATCGTCAGGTGCATCGCGTGTTTGTCGAATTGCGCGATCAGTTGGGGTGGGTTGATCGCGGCCGCCACGGCGGCCCCCGTGTTCACGACCTCAGGCACACATTTGCCGTGCGCCGCGTGATGCTATGGCACGCGCAAGGCGTTAACGTGGACCAGGCAATGCTCTCGCTATCGACGTACCTGGGCCACGCAAAGATATCTCACACCTACTGGTACCTCACGGGTGTACCCGAACTGATGGCGTTCGCTGGGGCCAAGTTCATGAACTACTTCCAGACGCCCGAGGCCGGCGATGAGTAGCTCCAAGCCAGCAGCGGCACCACCGACCTTCCCGGCACTGGTACAGATGTTCTTTGCAGAACACTTGACCCAACAAAGGGCGCTGAGCCCACGCACCGTGGCCGCGTACCGGGATTCGTTCATGTTGTTCCTGGAGTTCGCTACCGCGCGCTGTGCAAAGTCACCGGCTGTCATGAAGCTGACCGACATCACTTCGGAATTGATCCTGGCCTTCCTCGACCATCTGGAGCAAGTGCGCGGCAACACCGTACGCAGTCGCAACGTGCGGCTGGCGGCACTTCGCACGTTCCTGAAATTTGCGGCGCATCGTGATATCTCGGCGCTGCAGGTCATCGAACGCGCTTTGGGTGTGCCGATGAAGCGCTTCGAGCGACCGATGCTCGGATTTCTGTCGCGCGAGGAAATGCTGGCGGTGATCGGCTCACCGGGCAGCACTTGGCTCAGCCAGCGCGACCATCTGCTGCTGGGTTTGCTCTACAACACTGGAGCACGGGTGTCCGAGGTCATTGGGATACGGGTGATTGATGTGGTCCTGGACGGCGCCGCCTGCGTTCACCTGCATGGCAAAGGACGCAAGCAGCGTTCAGTGCCGCTGTGGCGCTCGATGGTCAAGGAACTCCGTGCGTGGTTGAGGCTGAACCCGCAGATCGAACCCGGCTCGGCACTGCTGCCCAATCGAGACGGTCAGGCAATGACCCGCGACAACGTGGCCAAACGGCTGGCCCTGGCGGTGCACACTGCAGCGGCGGTCACCATCTCATTGGCCAAACGCAATATCTCACCTCATACGATCCGTCACACCACGGCCATGCATCTACTGCAGTCGGGGGTAGATATCAGCGTCATTGCGCTGTGGTTGGGTCACGAAAGCCCAACAACCACACATCACTACATCGAGGCGGACCTTGCCATGAAGGAACGTGCACTCGCCAGGCTTCAGGAGCCGGACACCAATGTTCGACGTTACCGCGCACC
>JAYUFH010000286.1:0-4452 GCA_043738765.1 Pseudomonadota bacterium
GAAAAGGTTGTTATTTTGGCGATCGCCTTAATTTATCGCCAAAATAATGCTCTTTATATTTGGTATCCAAATAATGTGATATTATTCTGGCTATTAATCAATAAAATAGCTATAATAATTGCATTATGGCGAAGACGATTGCTCCACTGCTTCCCTCGACGACCGAATTCCTGCAACGGTTCGGCGAACGGCTGCGCCTGGCACGATTGCGTCGGCGCTTGACCGCCAAGCAGGTTGCGGAACGAGCGGGCATGGCGCCGATGACCCTGCGTAACCTGGAGCGGGGCAGCGCGGGAGTGACGATGGGGGCCTACCTGGCCGTCATGCAGGTACTTGGCATTGAGAAAGATTTGGCCTTGCTCGGTACTGCGGATCCGATGGGACGCGAACTGCAGGACGCGCGCTTGACGGCTCGCGGCAAGCCATCGGTACGCGCAGAGCCGTTGGCATCCGGGGAGCCGGTGAAGCGTAGGCAAACCACCGCTGTTGCAGAGATGACCGCGAGGCGTGTGCAGACCACGGCGGACAAGTCTCCGCCTCGGCCTCGCAAGGGTGCCGGGCGCTGGGTCGAGAAGAGCGGCTTTGCCAGTGCCCGGAGCTTGGTTGATTTGATCGATTCCAAAGGCACTGCGCCTTCGAGGCGGCGTTGAGGATGCCCATCGCCGTTTACGCTGATTGGGATGGATTGCCGCATCCGCTGCGACTCGGTCTGCTGCATGGTCAGCGCTTTGCCGCGCGCGAAGTGTTCGAGTTCGAGTTCGATGCTGAGGCATTGACGCGTCCTGCGGTGGTGGGTTTTCAACTCGATCCACGCCTTGGTTTGTTCATGGGCCGCCAGCATCCACCGCAGGGGCACGAGACCTTTGGGGTCTTCGCCGATGCCAGTCCGGATCGTTGGGGTCGCTTGCTCATGCAGCGACGCCTGGAGCGAGAGAAGCGGGCGGGCCAGGCGCCCAAGAGTGCACGCCTGTACGAGTCTGACTACCTGCTGGGCGTACATGACGCATTCCGAGTGGGTGCGCTTCGATTCCGACTCAACGACACCAGTGACTTCCTGGACAACCGTCACGACGTAGCGGCACCGCCGTTCGTGCAACTGCGCGAGCTAGAGGCCGCCAGCTTGGCGCTGGAGCGCGATGAAGACAACACGGCCGAGGCCGGCAACGACTGGCTACGCATGTTGATCGCGCCCGGTGGTTCGTTGGGTGGCGCCCGACCCAAGGCCAGCGTCGTCGATCCGGACGGACACTTGTGGATCGCTAAGTTTCCCAGCGTGCGCGACGAGCATGACGTGGGTGGTTGGGAACTGGTCGTCCAGACCTTGGCGCGGGGCTGCGGGTTGTGCGTGCCGGAAAGCCTGGCGCGCCGCTTCGCGAATCCGCACCACAGCTTTCTCGTGAAGCGCTTCGATCGAACCGCAGCCGGGCGACGCCTGCACTTCGCCTCGGCCATGACGCTGACCGGGCGCAAAGATGGCGATGACGCATCGATGGGTGCGAGCTACCTGGAGCTGGCCCGCGTGCTGATCGATCACGGCGCGCAGACCGATGCCGACCTTCAAGAATTGTGGTCACGCGTCGTGTTCAATATGCTGGTCTCGAATACCGACGACCACCTGCGCAATCACGGCTTCCTTCTGGTGCCGGGCAAGGGGTGGCGTCTGTCCGAGGCTTTCGACATGAATCCTGTAGCCAACTCACAGGGTTTACGGCTGAACGTCAGCGAGGCCGACAACGCACAGGATCTCGACCTGGCTCTTTCTGTGGCACCATACTTCCGCATCACGGTGAAGGACGCGAACGCGATCATCGAGCGCAGCCAAGCGATCGTGCGGCAGTGGCCGAAGATCGCCAAGAGTCTGCGCATCCCGGCGCGCGAACAGCAGCGGATGGCCTCTGCTTTCAGGCTGGCGGAATGACGGTGATGATTAAGAGGCAAAAGAATTTTTGTTTGAGTGTGGTAGTCGTAGTCCAGCTACGACAATAGCGAAGCATTCAAAAGATGGCCTTGCCGATTGGCGGCGATAGTTGACGATTGATGGGCTGGAGTAGCCGCCGCGCAAATCGAGTACATCTCCCACGCCAGCAAAAACACAGGTCTTCTGACGGTAGAACTGACGGTAAAGTGTGATGCCGAGAACAGCGAAAGCTAGGTTTTATACGAGTTCCCGGCCTCCGGAAACAATCGAGTGGGAGTGAAGGGTTTCTTGGTCTGAAAAGTTTTCTCTTAAGTGTCAAAGACTTGCTAAGTTGTCGATGACGACCGTCGATACATCATCAACGTCACAGATTTTCGAAGGCAAGCGATTGATATCGAAAGATTCTGTACGTTTCCGCTCGTGGCCGAGGTGTCTGTGCCGCGCGAAGATTTGACGGTAAATCTGACGGTGGATTCTTCCTCGAAATATTAGCATCCGCATTTACCGTCACATCCGTGTGGCCTCAGACGGGGCGCCTATCAAAGAAGTACCCCACAGATGTCGGTCAGATTTTCCTGGCAGCCCTGACCGTATTTATTCCCTTCTACGATCAGAAACACATACTAGCGTGCGTGGAAAATTTGTATGCGGCAGGAGAATAAGGATACCGCCGACGCGATTTGTACGAAATATGAAGAACAGGGCATGGGCAATTTCCTGCGAGATGTGTTCAAGCGGAATCGCTGAGCAATTGGCTGATCGTCATTCGCCGGGTTGGATGAGGTGATGGATGGTGACGCAGTTCGCTGCTCCAATGTTATGGTTGATTGTGGTATTTTGTGAGATGCGTGCGTAGGGCTGAGTGGCTTCGAATGGGCTTCCGGCTCCCGTCGATCGTTGACGATTGATGCGGAAGAGTAGCCGCCGCGCAAACCGAGTGCATCTCCAGCACCAAGCAAAGGGGCCGTTTTTTGACGGTAAAGAGCGATGGCAAACCTAAAGAAAGCTAGTGTTCGTAAGGATTTTAAGGTATCGGAAACAATCGAATGGGAATAGACAGGGCAGGGCGTGGCGTGCGGGCGCCTGCCTCCGGCGCCGCCCCTCGTACCGCTGCCCCTCGTACTTAAGTCGCGTCGTGACCGAGTCACTGGACGCCACGGATATCGCCTACATGCGCCAGGCCCTGGTCCTGGCGCAACGTGCCGAGGCCGAGGGTGAGGTGCCCGTGGGTGCCTTGGTGGTCTTCGACAATGCGGTGATCGGCGAGGGCTGGAATCGCCCCATCGCCACCCACGATCCCACGGCCCATGCGGAGATCGTCGCCCTGCGCGCCGCCGCCAGTCACCTGGGTAATTACCGCCTGACCGGCGCCAGCCTCTACGTTACGCTGGAACCTTGTCCCATGTGCGCCGGCGCCATGGTGCAGGCGCGGGTGGCACGCGTGGTGTACGGCGCCGCGGATTCCATCGCCGGTGCCGCCGGCAGTGTGTTCAATGTGCTGGCGGCCCCCAGCCTCAATCATCGGGCCATGCTGCAGGGTGGAGTACTGAAGGAGGAATGTACCCATATGCTCAAGACTTTTTTCCGCGCAAGGCGCGCATGAACCGCATCGTCCACCTTCTGCTCGTGGGGTTCACCCATACACGCAACTGGCTCACCAACCTCACGCGTCTGGCCGCGACCCGCTAAAGACGGGATTCAGATCGCCGGCGGCTTGAATTTGAGCACGTCGTTTCTGTTGATCGCCCTGGTCTCCTCCTCGATCTGCTGCAGCACACCATAATATAAGCGTATGCGGTTAACGAATTGCACCGGCTCATAACCGCGGGCATAGCCGTATTTGGTTTTGCTGTACCACGCCACTTTGGCCAGCAGCGGCAGGCGGGTTTTGACATCGCTCCATTTGTCCGGATCGCCGCCCTGCTGTTGGGTGATAATGCGCGCATCTTCCAGGTGATGCAGGCCGACGTTGTAGGCGGCCAGCCCCATCCACGTGCGGTCTGGTTCGCGGATGCGCCGCGGCAGCTGGTCCATCATCTGGCGGATATAACGCGCGCCGCCCAGGATGCTCTGCTCCGGGTCCTCCCGGTCATCCACGCCAAGGTGTTCCGCGGTGTCGCTGGTCAACATCATCATGCCGCGCACGCCGGTGGGCGATATCGCCTTGGGGTTCCAAAAAGACTCCTGGTAGGACATGGCCGCCAGCAGTTGCCAGTCGATGTCATAGTGTTCTCCGGCCTTCTCGAACAAGGGCTGGTACTCCGCGAGGCCGCCACTGATACGCTGGGTATAGGCGGCGATATTAATGGGATTGAAGCGCGCGGTGGCGCCGTAATACTTATCCAACAATTGCGCCAGTTTTCCCGAGGACTGCAGGTCGCGGAAGAATTTTTCCGCCTCGCGATAGAGGCTGTCATCGTCCCCTGGGGGGAATGCCCAGGCCAGCTGTTCCGGTGGACTGATGTCGAAGGCCACCTGCAGATCGGTGTTGAACTGGCGACTGAGGTCGATAATGTTGGAATCGGCGATAGTGA
>JAYUFH010000287.1:0-4436 GCA_043738765.1 Pseudomonadota bacterium
GTTCCGTGTTTTGAGATGTGGCCCAACATTCCCGGCCGTGGCGGTGAGGTGCAGGTATTCTGCTACAGGGATTTCCAGCAACGTGCCATAACCAGTTTCTTCACGACTTAATGCTGGCACTGTCAACCGCGCTACCCTTACTGCGTTAAAGCTAGTGTCCCACACCCGCTTGCGCGTTGAGTGAACGTTGTTTTGCTGGCAGGGACGGGGAGGATGGCGCATGCAGGCCCTCCAGATGAATACCTATTTTTAAGGAAGAGGCCACACAGCTATGTGGAAGCATCCATGAAGGCGGCGCGTGTGACGTCGACGGGCCCGAAAAAACGCTACCCCAATCTGTGGTTGATATGCGTCCTATTGGGCGGTGCCGCGCTCACGGCGTGCAACGGAACCAGTAGCCCGGCCAGCGGCACGCCATCGTCCGGTGGTGTGATGACGTCGAAATCCGATGCCACACGTCTGCTGGAGCAGGGCACCTTCGGCCCGACGGCGCAGGATATCGCGCATGTGCAAGGCGTGGGAACCGAGGCTTATTTGAGCGAACAGTTTGCCCTGCCTGCCGGCGGTTACCCCGGTTTTGCTTACTACACGCATACACCGGGTGTCAGCTGCCAGTACGATCCGACCGCACCGACGGGTCCAGCCAGTCTGTGTGCCCGTGACCACTACACGCTCTTTCAAGTGCAGCGTTTGTTTTTCACCAATGCCCTGACGGGCGCCGATCAGTTACGCCAACGCGTCGCGTTCGCTCTCTCGCAAATATTCGTTGTCTCCGGCACCGACATCTATGAGGCCTATGGCATGGCAGCCTATCAGAACATGCTGCTCAACGATGCGTTTGGCAATTTCCGCGACCTGCTTACCGACGCCACCTTGAATCCGGCGATGGGTAACTATTTGGATATGGTGAACAATGACAAGCCCAATCCCAGCCTAGGCACGGAGCCCAACGAGAATTACGCGCGCGAACTCATGCAGCTGTTTTCCATTGGGGTTAACAAACTCAATCTCGACGGCAGCGAACAGAAGGACGTCAAGGGCCAGCCTATCCCAACCTACGATCAGGGTGTGGTCGAAGGTTATGCCCATCTCTTCACCGGCTGGACCTATGCGCCGCGACCTGGGGTTACATCGAAGTGGACGAACCCCATCAATTATGAGGGGAACATGGTGTTGTTTGCGCTGCACCACGACACGGCGGCCAAGCTCATCCTGGGCGGAAAGATCATCCCCGCCGGACAGACGCCGCAGCAGGATTTGAAGGACGGGTTGGATGCCATCTTCAATCACCCGAACGTCGGTCCCTTTATCGGCAGGCAGTTGATACAACACCTGGTGACGAGCAACCCGAGCCCCGGTTATGTGGCGCGGGTGGCGACCGTCTTCAATGACAACGGGCAGGGCGTGCGTGGCGACCTGCGCGCGGTGGTCAGGGCGGTCTTGATCGACCCCGAGGCGCGTGGCGACAGCAAGAGTGACGCGGCGTATGGGCATCTGCGCGAACCGGCGTTGACCATGACGTCGTTGTTGCGCAGTCTGGGTGGGCAATCCGATGGCGTGTACCTGCGCGGCCAGTCCATCGCCATGGGGCAGAATATTTTTATCCCGGCGACGGTGTTCAACTACTATCCGCCGGACTATCAGGTGCCTGGGTTGGTGGCGGGGACCCATGACCTGGCGCCGGAGTTTGGTATCCAGGATACGACCACCACGCTGACCCGCGCCAACTTTGTGTACCGACTGGTGTATGGCAATGGCGTGGCTCCCGATCCCACGGTGAGCGGCAGCATCGGCACGCAACTCGACCTCACGACCTTGCAGGCGTATGCCAGCGACGCGGATGCCTTGGTGGAGCAGCTGAACCAGCGCCTGATGCACGGCGCACTCACGGGTGGCGCGCATACCACCATCGCGGGCGCAGTGAACGCCGTGGCCTCCAGCGATCTCACCCAGCGTACGTTCATGGCCATGTACCTTCTCGCCAGCTCGTTACAGTATCAAGTGGAGCGTTAATATGAACCGCAGACATTTTCTTCGACAGGTAGGGGCCATCGGCGCCAGCGCGGCGTTGGCACAACTGGGTATGTTCAGTGCCCGTGCCGAGGCGGCGGCTGGGGACTACAAGGCCTTGGTGTGTGTATTCCTGTTTGGCGGTAACGACGGCAATAATACTGTTATCCCGCTGGACACCACGGGTTACGCCAACTACTACAATGTCCGTGGCACGCCGCTCGGACTTTTGCAATCGGCCATCAAGCCCTTGAACGAGGCGGGCAACGTGCTGCGTTACGGATTGCATCCCGATCTGGCGGATTTGCAGACGATCTGGGATGCGGGACAGATGGCGGTGCTGTTGAACACGGGCACCCTGGTACAGCCGCTCACGCACGATCAGTATCTGTCAGCGTCTTTCGCCAAGCCCCTTGGCTTGTTCTCACATCTGGATCAACAGCGCCAGTGGCAGGCCGCCGTGTCGACGGCGCCGAGCGCCACCGGTTGGGGCGGGCGCTTGGCGGATGCCGTGGCTGGATTGAATGCCGGCAGTAGCATACCGGCCATGATTTCCGCTGCGGGTAACAGCCTGATGCTGACCAGTCAGGCGGCCCATGCGATTAACATACCGATATCCGGAACAAGCTTCGGCCTGAATGGGTTGAACAACACGGCCTTGGGCGTGACGCGCACGAATGCATTGCAGCAACTGCTCGGTATCGACCGTGATACCGATCTGGTGAATGCCGGACAGGATATCTTCACCAGTGCCTTGAGCACCAGCGCCTTGCTCAGTCCTGTCCTGGCGAGTAATAGCACGACTGCCTCGCTGCCCTTTGCCAATCTCGCGTCGAATATCGCCCAACAGCTGCACGCCGTGGCCAAGGTGATCGAGGCGCGCGGCAGTTTGGGGGCATCGCGTCAGATATTCATGGTGTCCCTCGGTGGCTTCGACACCCACACCACCCAACTCGCCCGGCAGAGCGCGCTGTTCGGCCAGCTTGGGCCGGCGCTCAAGGCCTTTAACGATGCCATGGTTGCCATCGGCGAAAGCGCCAATGTGACCAGTTTCACCCTGTCGGATTTTGCGCGCACCCTCAAACCGAACACCGGCGGCGGTTCCGATCACGCCTGGGGCAATCACCACTTTATCATCGGCGGCGCGGTGAAGGGCCAGCGCCTCTACGGCAGCATGCCGAGCCTGGTCCTGGCCGGACCCGACGACGCCGGCGCCGAAGGCCGATGGATCCCCACCACGTCGGTGGATCAATATGCCGCGACCTTGGCTGCCTGGTTTGGCGTGAGCCCGTCCGGACTGGCGTCGGTCATTCCGAACCTGGCGCAATTTCCGACGACCAACCTTGGGTTTGTGTGATTAATTTCAATCTAGCAATCTAGTCAATCTAGGACACCCATCGTTTTCCAAACAATAGGCCGGGGTTGGTTGGCCAGCTGCATAATGGTGGTGGGGTAGAAATAGATGTAGGAGCAAGGGGACAGACCACCATTAATCCTCAACCTCCCGCTCCCTCACTCGTCGCAACGCCGAGCTCGGCGTCACGCGTCGTTTCAGCATGCGGGCCGTTTCCTCCTGGAAGCGCCTATTGCCCAGGGCGAAATTGCCATTCGTGGCCTGGCGGATGGTATCGAGCAACGTGCCATCCAGCTTTGTGGCCAATAAGCCACGGTAGGCCGCTTGGCGTACCGCCTCCGTCACACCCAGGCGCAGGTACTCGGCATGGGGCGTGAGCATAGGATTAGCACGGCCATCGCCATTGGCCCGATAACTGGACCAGGGATAGTCCCCGGGCCGCTGCACCATGTTCGCCCGGACCGGGTTGAGTTCGATATAGCGGTAACACGCCAGTACATAGTCTTCACTTTGAGTGAGGCAGGAACGGAACCGACCTTCCCAAAGTGTTCCACTGCGGCGATAAGAGCGGTTCACGTATTGCACATAACGCTGGCCGAGGTGTTTCATCATCAGCGCAACACTGTCTTGCCGCGCCGGGGTTAGTAACAGGTGCACATGGTTGGTCATGAGGACGTAGGCATGGATCGCACAGCCAAACTTGTGGGCTTGCTCCTTCAAGGTATCCAGATACTTCCGGTAATCGTCCTCGGCATAAAAACAGGCCGAGCGATTATTGCCACGTTGTATGATGTGCCAGGGAATGCCAGCCAGGGCGAGACGGGCGCGACGTGGCATGCGGGATATCCTTATCCGGGATGAGTACGGGGATTCTAGCGTGTGGATGAGTGACGGGGTATGGGTGCTTGGTGATTGATTAGGTGGCAACGTTGGTGTGGTAATGGTGGTCTGTCCCCTTGGGTTCAACTTGGGTTCACCGTCCAACCATGGCAACTCGATGGCCAGAACATCCCGGTACAAAAACAACAAAGCGCTTTTCGCCTGATTCTGCGTCGAGGCGGAAACCTTACCC
>JAYUFH010000288.1:0-11752 GCA_043738765.1 Pseudomonadota bacterium
CCGGCTGCGGGTGCCTTTTGCAGCATGGCCTCGATGCTGATACCGAGATCCGCCAGGATGCGCGTTACATCCGCCAGCACCCCGGGTTTGTCCTGTGCCTGCATGCGCAGATAATACGCCGTTTCAACCTGCTCCATGGGCAGGATGGGCAGATCGGACAGCTGATCCGCCTGGAACGCCAGGTGCGGCACACGGTTGTTGGGGTCGGCGGTGAGGGTGCGCACCACGTCTACAATGTCCGCCACCACCGCCGAAGCGGTGGGCTCAGCGCCGGCGCCAGCGCCATAATAAAGACTCGGACCCACGGCATCGCCCTTCACCAGCACGGCGTTCATGACACCATCGACATTGGCGATGAGGCGGCGTTCTGGAATCAGCGTCGGATGCACCCGCAGCTCGACGCCGGCGTCGGTGCGCCGTGCCACACCCAGGTGTTTGATGCGATAGCCCAGCTGTTCGGCGTACTGTACGTCCATGCGCGTAATACGCGTGATGCCCTCGGTATAGACCTTCTTGAACTGCAGCGGGATGCCAAAGGCAATGGCGGCGAGGATGGTGAGCTTGTGCGCGGCGTCGATGCCCTCCACGTCGAAGGTGGGATCCGCCTCGGCATAACCGAGGCGTTGCGCCTCCGCGAGCACATCGTCGAAGTCGCGGCCTTTGTCGCGCATCTCCGTGAGGATGAAATTGCCGGTGCCGTTGATGATGCCGGCTAGCCATTCGATGCGATTGCCCGCCAGGCCTTCGCGCAGGGTCTTGATGATGGGTATGCCACCGGCCACCGCCGCCTCGAACGCCACCATCACGCCCTGCTTCTGTGCCGCGGCGAAGATCTCGTTGCCATTGACCGCGATCAGGGCCTTGTTGGCGGTGACCACGTGTTTACCATTGGCGATGGCGCGCAACACCAGTTCGCGCGCCGGCTCGTAGCCACCGATCAGCTCCACCACCACATCGATGTCCGGATCGTTCACCACCTCGAACGGGTCGAGGGTGAGGTGGATACCCTCCATCGGGCAGTTGCGTGGTTTAATGATGTCGCGCGCCGACGCATGCACGATGCGTATTTCGCGCCCGGCGCGGCGGGTGATCTCGTCGGCGTTGCGCGTCAACACATTCACCGTTCCGGCACCGACGGTGCCGAGACCGAGCAGACCAATTTTGACAGGGTTCACGGGTTATACCTGATTAAGTTTTTTTTCCGCACCCTGATCACGCCGCAGCATCTCCTTGATGGAGCGCACGGCCTGACGGGTACGGTGTTCGTTCTCGATCAAACTGAAGCGTACATACTCATCGCCATATTCGCCGAAACCGATGCCGGGCGAGACCGCCACCTTCGCCTCGATCAGGAGTTTCTTGGTGAACTCGAGGGAGCCGAGATGCCGGTACTCCTGCGGGATACGCGCCCATACAAACATGGTCGCCTTGGGGATATCCACCATCCACCCGGCGGCATGCAGGCCGTGACACAGCACATCGCGCCGGCTCTGATAGCGCTGACGGATCTCTTCGACACATTCCTGCGGCCCTTCGAGGGCCAGGATCGACGCCACCTGGATGGGCGTGAACGTGCCGTAGTCGAAATACGATTTGAGCCTGGCAAGTGCGGCCACCAGGATCGGATTGCCGCACATGAAGCCCACGCGCCAACCGGGCATGTTGTAGCTCTTGGACAGGGTGAAGAACTCCACCGCGATGTCCTTGGCGCCTGGCACCTCTAAAATCGACGGCGCCACATAGCCATCGAAGACGATATCCGCATAGGCGAGGTCGTGCACCACCCAGATGCCATGCTCTTTGGCCACCGCCACCACCTTCTCGAAGAAGTTAAGATCGACACATTGAGCGGTGGGATTGCCGGGGAAATTCAGGACCAGCATCTTCGGCTTGGGCCAGGCGTTCTTGATGGCCTTTTCCAACTCGGCAAAAAAATCACCGCCCGGCACCAGCGGCACGTGGCGGATATCGGCCCCGGCGATGACGAAGCCGTAGGGATGGATGGGATAACTGGGGTTGGGCACCAATACGGAATCACCTTTATCCATGGTCGCCAGGGCCAGGTGCGCCAGCCCTTCCTTGGAACCGATGGTAACGATGGCCTCCTTGTCCATGTCCAGGTCCACATTGTAACGGCGCTTATACCAGGTACAGATGGCGCGGCGCAGGCGCGGTATGCCCTTGGAAACGGAGTAACGATGGGTATCGGGACGCTGCGCCACCTCGCACATCTTGTCGACGATGTGTTGCGGGGTGGGCTCGTCCGGGTTACCCATGCCGAAATCGATAATATCTTCACCCCGCTTGCGGGCCTGGGCCTTCAGCTCGTTGACGATATTGAAGACGTACGGCGGTAGACGCTCGATGCGGGAGAATTGGTCCGTTGGGTTCATGGGGGTTGCTGGCCGGGGTAATACCGGCGGAGCAGAAATCCTTGTAATATATGCATTTTCGAAAGACGGAAACATTACTGGCCGCAGGCCAGACTGTCAATGACGGCTACAACATTATATACCGTCCCGATTATCACCCGAAGGGGTCTGCTACATGAAAATCCACCTGGAGACTGGCGCCGGCGCCAACCTCATCCGCGCCTACAAAACAGGACAGATTACTGTCAACGATGGGACCTATGCCAGCAGCCTGGTGCTGATGCCAGACCGCATCCTCTATCCTTGGGGCGCCGGCCGCGTCGCTGAATTAGGCCTAGAGGACTTCGTGCAGATAGCGGCGTTGCACCCGGAAGTGGTGCTCCTGGGAACCGGGCTGCGTCTGCGGTTTCCCAGACCGGCTATAACCCGTCCGCTCATCGAGGCACATATCGGCATGGAGGTCATGGATACGGCGGCGGCTTGCCGGACCTATAACATACTCATGGGGGAAGGCCGGCGCGTGGCGGCGGCCTTGATGATGATCGAAACCGAGGCTTGATGGAGGGTGCGGATGAGGGTGGTATTGCGGTGGGCAACGCCCACCCTACTCAAAACCGGTGCCGGGGTAGTCGGGGATTTGAGAGTTCTGGTCAGAAGAGCGAGTCGATGGAATAACCACTCTTCTCGAGCATGACACGCAGACGGCGCAGGGCCTCTACTTGTATCTGACGTACCCGTTCGCGCGTCACGCCGATGTCGGCGCCGACTTCCTCGAGGGTGGAGATTTCCCGGCCATTCAGGCCAAAGCGGCGCTCGACCACTTCGCGCTGTTTGTCGTTCAGCTCATTCAGCCAGGCGCGGATCTGGGCGTGCAGGTCTTCGTCTTGCATGATTTTTTCCGGATCCGGCGTGCGTTCGTCCGCAATCGCATCCAGCAATGAGCGATCCGGGTCGACATCCAGGGGGGCGTCCACCGAGCTGATGCGCTCGTTCAGCCCGAGCATCGCCTTTACATCCTCGATCGGTTTGTCGAGCAGGGTCGCCACTTCCTCCGGCGTGGGCTCGTGATCCAGCTTCTGGGACAGATAACGCGCAGCGCGCAGGTAAATGTTGATCTCTTTCAGTACGTGTACCGGCAGGCGGATGGTGCGCGTCTGATTCATGATGGCACGCTCGATGGTTTGACGTATCCACCAAGTAGCGTAAGTGGAAAAACGGAAGCCGCGTTCCGGATCGAACTTCTCCACGGCGCGTATCAGACCGAGATTGCCTTCTTCGATAAGATCAAGCAGTGCCAGACCGCGATTCATGTAACGGCGTGCGATCTTGACAACCAGGCGCAGATTGCTTTCGATCATGCGCTTACGCGCTGCTTCGTTGCCCTTGCGCGCCTTGCGGGAGAAATACACCTCCTCTTCGGCGGTGAGCAGTGCGGAGAATCCGATCTCCTTCAGATAAAGACGTGTGGCATCGGCTTGTAGCGTGGGCTCGGCGGTATCGGCGCGTTCCGCGGCCTCCTCGCGGCTGCGCTTGGCAACGGACTGCTCCTCGTCACCCTCTTCATCGTCGGCCACCGCTGTGGTCGTGGTTTCGTCGGCGTCCTCACTACTGTCCGCATCGCTATCGGCGTCGTCCGCCGCCGCCGGCTCGGCATCCTCCTCCGCGCGCTCCTCCAAGGCAGGCGCGCTGACGCCGGGTTCCTCGTGGTCCGAATCACCTTTTTTCGCGCTTTTTCCGGGGGATGTTTTGCGGCGTGCCATAACTTATCGTTTCGGGAGGTATTTGAGTGGATCGACCGGCTTGCCGTTGCGCCGGATCTCGAAATGCAGCATGACATGATCGGTGCCGCTGTCGCCCATGGCCGCGATTTTCTGGCCGGTTTTCACTGTATCACCTTCTTTAACGTAGATCCGGTCATTGTGGGCGTAGGCACTTAAATACTCGTCACTGTGTTTAACGATAATAAGCTGTCCATAACCGCGAAGTCCACTCCCCCGATAAACCACGCGACCTGCAGCGGCCGCCTGTATCGGCTGGCCTTTGGATCCGCCGATGTCCAACCCCTTGCCAGCACCATTTTCATCGAAATTCTTGAGCACTTTGCCGCTCGCCGGCCACACCCAACCAGACTTGGCGCCGGCACCTTTCGACCGACTCCCACGGCTAGCCGGACGCACGGGCTTGCCAGATTTAGCGATGGCAACAGCAGCAGTAGGCGCAAGCTTGGGTAACTTGACGGCCAACGGGACAACGCGGGTGGGCACGGTCTTTTTTACCGTGTTGAGCAGCTTCGTCGCATGCATATTAGCGGATGATGGACCTGCTTTCTTTTCGCCCACCGATACCGGCGGAGGGGACGTCGGCAACGCAATGTTATTGGGTGGAGGGTACAGACGTATTTGCTGTCCGAGAGCAATAGTGTAAGGCGGGGCCAAGCCGTTCCAGGTCGCCAGGTCGTGATAATCCCGGCCTGACTCCCAGGCTATGCTATAGAGCGTGTCACCGTGCACGACGGTGCGTATCGCCGATTCGGGTTGGCGCATGCTGACACTGCGGTCGCTGACGGGAACGACGGGGCGATTACCGCCGCATGCTGTCAGCATCAGTCCAGCCAGCAAGGCAAGGAGCGCTGGCCTAACGGGCATGATCTCTGAATCGACATAGCCTGGGACACATCAGCCCTGCTCCCGCACCAACGGAACAAAGTTCACTAACCCCAGCTGTTCGGTGGTAAATCCTCGGTCATCACGCGTGATCAGCACCAGTTCCTGAGTCTGTTTTTCACCGATGGGAATCACCATGCGCCCACCCGGAGCGAGTTGCTCGCACAAGGCCATGGGAATGGCATCCGGTGCCGCCGCCACCAGGATACCATCGTACGGCGCGTGCTCCGGCCAACCCCAGGTGCCATCGGAAAGACTCAGACGGAAATCACGATAGCCCAGGCTCTGCAAGCGTTGCCGGGCAATTTTGTGCAGCGGCTCGATACGCTCAACCGAGTAGACGGCGTCCGTCAGGGCCAGCAGTATGGCCGTCTGATAGCCGGAACCGGTGCCGACCTCCAGAACCTTGTTCAAGTGGCCATTGGCAAACAGCACCTCGGTCATGCGGGCGACTATATAAGGTCGGGATATGGTCTGGCTGTAGCCGATGGGCAGAGACGAGTCCTCATACGCGCGGCTGGCGAGGGCCTCGTCCACGAACAGATGGCGCGGGACATTCAGCAGCGCCGCGAGGACGCGCTCGTCGCGTATGCCATTGTCGCGCAGGCGCTGTATCAGGCGCTCACGCGTGCGCAGTGAGGTCATACCGATACCCTGCGATGGTTGACTCATGTGCGTGGTTTTTTTTGCAGCCAGGAGGACACCTGGTCGAGGGCCGCATAACGCGTCAGATCCACCTGCAGTGGCGTGATGGAGACAAAATGGTTGCGTAGGGCGTGGAAGTCCGTCCCGGGCCCGGCGTCCGCTTCCGCGCCAGGGCCGCCGACCCAGTAAATAGGATTGCCGTGGGGATCGGCGGATTGGATGACGGGTTCGGCTTTATGCCGATGACCGAGACGCGTCGCCTCGTAGCCGGCGATCTGATCGAACGGCAGATCCGGAACATTGACGTTGAGTATGGTGTCCGCCGGTAACGGATCGTTGCGTAGCTGATCCAACAGCCGCAGCACCACACGCGCTGCACTATCGAAATTCACGCCGGCCTTGCCGGCCAAAGACACCGCGATGGCCGGCAACCCGAGAAAGCGGCCTTCCATGGCCGCCGCCACGGTGCCGGAATAAATCACGTCGTCCCCGAGATTGGCCCCGCGATTAATACCGGCGATCACGATATCCGGTTCGCTCGACAGCAGCCCAGTGATGGCCAGGTGCACGCAATCCGTGGGTGTGCCATCCACGTAGAAAAAACCATTGCTGCCTTTCTGGACGCGCAGTGGCGTGGAGAGGGTCAGCGAATTGCTGGCACCGCTGCGATCGCGCTCGGGGGCCACCACCTCAATCTCAGCGAACGGACGCAAGGCCGCGGCCAGGCACGCGAGGCCTGGGGCCAGGTAACCATCATCATTGCTCAACAGAATACGCATTGCGTGGAGACCATACAGAAAAGTGCTGGCAAAACCAATAACAATAATTTAACAGCGTAATGAATGCGATTCTGAACCGCCAAGACGCCAAGTTGTGTTGGTTGAAAGGAGCCTTTCTTGGCGTCCTTGGCGTCTTGGCGGTTAATTTCTTTTTGTTAGGGACTCTTAAGCTGCATCTGGCTGTTCTTGGTTCGTAGGGTGGGCATCGCCCACCGCACGGGGCCTCGATAAGTTTCCGCTGGTGGGCGATGCCCACCCTACAAAAGCTTCAAGGCTTGGATTTTCGCCGCGCGGCGGCCGCCGCAACCTGCCCAATTTTCTCCTGATAGCCCTGCCACAAGCCTTCGAAAAAGTGGCGCGCATTGATACCGAGGGTGCGGGTTTTGTAGCCGCCCTCCTGCACCACCAGCGTCGGCAGACCGAGGGTACCGATCATGGAACCGTTGCGTTGAAAATCCCCCGACTGCAACGGCCAGGAACCGGTGGGATCGCCCTTGGCGGTATCGAGCCCCAAGGCAATGATTAAAAAATCGGGTTTGTAGTCGGCCACGCGCTTCAGCGCCCGCGTCAGGGTTTTCTGATAGCGTTCGACGGTGATGAATTCCGGCAGCGGATAATTAACATTATAGCCTTCTCCGTAATCGCTCCCCAGTTCATCCTCAAAGCCACTGAAATGCGGATAGACGTAGTTCGGGTGGCCGTGTATCGACAGGGTGAAGACATCCGAACGATTGTAGAATATCTCCTGGGTACCGTTACCGTGATGAAAATCCACATCGAGCACGGCGACGCGCCCGATATCGCTGAGATAATTGGCCGCGATGGCGGACGAATTGAAATAACAGAAACCACCGAAGGCGCGGCTCTCGGCGTGGTGCCCCGGCGGGCGCACCAGGGCGTAGGCGAAATGATGGCCCGCGAGGATGGCATCGCAACCCGTCAGGGCGCAATTCACCGCGCCGCGCGCCGCCAGGTAGGCGTTGTGGTTCAACGGCGTAAAGGGATCGATGCAATAGTAGCCGGCGCGCAACGGCATGCTTTTAGGCGGGCGCGAGGTGTTGCGCACCGGGAACACCTCCGGGTAAATAGACTTGCCCGGCGGCAACCCGACGCAGGCACGCCGCAGGTAGTCCACGTAGTCCTTGTCGTGCACCGCCTTGATGAATTTTTCGGGAAACGTCAGGGCCTCGATTTTGGAAAACAGCGTGGTCTTGTGCAATTCCTTGAGTATCGATGACAGACGCACGGGTGCCTGAATATAACCGCGCTCACGCACATGATGGATCACGTGTCCTTCGTTGACGATCAGTGCGATCGGTCGCAGCGCCGGCGCTGTCGGGACCGCCAGCGGGAAGACACCGCCTTTGATATAACGCGGCTCGCGCAATACCACCGGGTCGTCCTTGAAGGAATCGGCAACCGTTTTGATGTATTCCTCAGTACACAGGTCGCCGTATTCGCGCTCCAGGATCGCGCGTACCACCTTGCGCGTAATAATGCGTCCGGGGAGCTTGCCGCGCCCTACATCATCAAACACCAGGTAATACAGGTTATCATCCCCGGGTCGGATCGGTCTGGCGTAGTCGTTGTTGATAATGGGTCGGGCGCCGTAAGATTCGTAGAAGCGCATGCGCGCGCTACGCTGCCTCAACGCTTGCGGGTCTTTGCAGAGCGCGGCGTCGTCCACGCTCACTTCAAAAAAAATACCCAGGGTCTTGAGCGACAATGCCTCGTCGCGCACACTTTCATAGAGCGTGCTACCGACCCCGCTCCCGGTCTTGCCGGGCGCCGTCGAGAGCAGCTCCAGCAGACAGAAATTAAGATCGCTGGCGTGCTGCAGGAGCGCGAAACCCTTGACGTTGTATTGGGCGTCTTCCGCCACGAACAGTATCGAGCGGTAACGGTACTTGAGGGGATCGTGCAACTGTTTCGGCAGTTTTTCGATATCCTCGCGGGTGATACGCGAAAACTGGCGCGGCATGATTTCCGTCACCTGCCGGATGGCGGCGCGGTTGGCGGCGGTGGTATCGTCGTAAATCTTGCGTATCCTGAACACCGGTCTTTTTCCTGTATACCCTGCATGCGCCGCGGCAGTTGGTTTCAGGCCGGGGTTTTTCCAGCACGTCGCGTTCGCGTTCCAGGCGGCCGATCACCACGGCGCCGCAGATATGCCGGCCGCCCCGGTGAATGTTTTATTTATCATGTAATTTGCAAGCAGCGATAAATTTCCCGGCCATGACCACTGGCTTAAAAGCCGTGCGCGCACCACACCTCCGCACCCTTACGACGGCAAGAAGTCGACGGGATAAGTGACCACCATGACGCCCACGTCCTTGGCGCCGAAATCGAACTGCATGACCCGCGCGGCGAGCTTGCGCTCCAGTTCGGGCGAATGCAGTTCACTGGAAACCACCTGGCAGGCGCTTACCTGGCCCGAAGGCGTAATGGTGATCTTGAGTAGTACTTTCCCCTGCAGCGTCGGGTCCTGGCGCAACACGCGGCTGTAAAGTGCATAGATCGCGCTCTTATTACGGTCGAACACCAGGCGGATATCCTCGATCGACCGCGCCGCCTTGCCCCCGCCGCCACGCGTCAGCGTCCCACCGCCATCTCCACCACCTCCACCTCCCCCGCCGCCACCGATGGGGCTATTCACTTGAGTGGTCGCGCGACCGGCCAGGCCACCTCCGCCGGTACCGATACTCACCTTCGAGGTGGTAATCCCGCCGCTACCCCCGGCAACATTGGAAGTGATCATGGAGCGCGCACCTTTGCCCATCGCCGGACCGGATGTTGAGCCGACCCCCGGCCCTCTCCCTGCTCCCAGGCCCGGCCCGAGCCTGGCTGTCTTCTGTATCTCACCGGGGGCGGCGTTAGCGCGCAGATCGGCCAACTCATCCCTAAGGGCCAGGAGACCCGAGCTCGCGGCACGCTTGCGCGCCACTTCGACTTTTTTGTTCACCGCATCCGCTGGAGGGGTTTCTTTTTTTATCTCCTTCTTGGCTTCTTTCCTGACTTCCTTCTTGATTTCTTTCGGTTCGACCGGCTTCGGTTTCGGCGCGGCTTTCGGCGCTTCCATTTCCACCGGCTTTACCGGCGCCGGCGGTTTGGTCTCCTGGCGTTCAAGTACCAGCTTTGCAAGACGCGGCGGTAATTCCTCGTTCTGCATGCGGTTCGATTTCGGGGCCGGCAGAAAAGCGATCAACAGGCCTAGAATCAGGAATGTGATCGATACGCGCTTCAGGATGCGGCGGAAACGTTGCTCGTCCTCTTCGAATAACGTCCAGGGCAGTTCAGTGTAGTAGTAGGCAGACACGGCGTATTAGCCCTTCTCTTTTTTCAGGACAGCAAAGGAGATATTGCTGTAATTCGCCTGTGCGCAGGTGACCATGATCTTCTTCAATAATCGATAAGGAATGTTCTTATCGCCCATGATGGTGATGTCGCGCGCAGCGGCATCCTTCTTGTCCTTGTTTATCGGGGCGCGGGTGGATTGATAATCCAGTTCGATCTTTAATGGCTCGATAACCTCATCAGCCGAGTTCATCACCTCCGACACCGACGCGACCTTACGTCCGCCGACAATGATTTCCTCGGCGCTCACAGTTACCACAACGGTTTCTTTGGGGGTGGTGCTGGCCACAGATTCCGGCAACTTGATCGCCTTCGTATTCGGTAGGACATCGACCTCGGATGCATTCGCCAACAGGAAGAAAATCAGAATGGTGAAAATGTCGATCAACGAGACCAGGTTTAAATCCACCGAGGCCTTATTGCGATCGCGTCTCTCCGCGCGTTTCGTGTAGGGTGTGGGATTCATCGGGCTTTCCTCTTCTCAGCCGCAGGCGTAGCTTCTTGAGCCGCCGGCTTGGTTTCGTAGCCGACTGGTGCATCGCCGATCGAAAGTTCCGGAAATAATTCGATCGACTCGACCGAGTTGGCCTGAGAGACCCTCGCCACACGCACGGCATCCATCACCTGCACCAGCGTGTCATAGGATGTGTCCGGTTCCGACAGGATCGTGGCCTCGAGCTTTTCCGGAAAACTCGTCTTCACCTGCTGCAAGACGCTAGACAACATCTTGTAGTCATGGCCGGTGGCGTTGTCGTCAATGCGGCGTATCAGGCCACGGTTGCGATCGGAAACATCGATGGCATTCGGTCGTATGATCACCTCAAGCTGCAGATCCTGCTTGGCGCTGGTCGGACCGGATGCCGCCGCCGGGAGATTCAGCTCCAGGACCGCAAGACGTGAAAAGACCGTACTGGACAGCAGGAACGGCACCAGCACCACGATCAGGTTCATGAATGCCGTGATGTCCAGCACCACCCCATGCTTTCTCCTGCGCCTCGAGCGGTTTTCCATCACGCACCCGTGGCAGGTTTAATGCGTTCGACGGTATTCAGGAAACTGACCTTGGCCGCTTCCAGGCTATCAACGATCTCGGACGTACGTGCCTGCAAAAAAGCATGGATCAGCAGGAACGGAATCGCGATCATCAGTCCGAACGCGGTGTTATTCATCGCGATCGAGATACTGGCGGACAGCAATTCGGCTTTCTCCGATGGGTTCACATGCGCCACCGCTGTAAAGGCCTGGATCAGGCCGATGATCGTCCCCAGCAGGCCGAGGAGTGTAACGACATTGGCAAACGTCGCGATATAGTGCGTGCGCTTTTCCAGTCGCGGGATCACTTCCATCATGCCCTCCTCCATGGCCGCGTCGATGTCCTCGCGACGACGCGCGCTTTTGAGGCGACCGATGCCGTGGCTGAGTATCTTGGCAATCGCCGTTTCAGACCGCTCGGTAATCGCCAGGACTTGTTGAAACTTGCCGCTATTCAACAATGGCCGCAGTTCGTTCCACATCTTGCGGTTAGTGGAGCGGGAACGACTGAGATAGATAAAACGTTCGGTCGCGATGGACAACCCCAATGCCAGCACGAAGATACTGGGGATAATGAAGACGCCGCTATCCTGGAAAAATTTAACGATGGTACTGAATATGTTCATATAACACTCCTGAGCAATACTGAAATTTCAACGTCATGCAGTTTATTGTTCGGCGTAGTCCGCCGGTTACTTTGGCGCCAGGGAGGCCTTGGCCTCCCTGGCGTGAAGTAAATTGTGATACTCAATCTGGCGCCGGAAAACGTCCCGGTCGACCGGCGCCAGCGCCTCGTCGAGCAAGCTCTCCACAGGCTTACCGATCAACGCTCCGGTGACGGGCGATTTCCAGGGGACAATATACAACACTTTGGGCAACTCGCGGTTGCCGTGGATCGTCGTGCCTT
>JAYUFH010000289.1:0-1644 GCA_043738765.1 Pseudomonadota bacterium
GCGCAGATTGTATGCCTCGGCGCCGGCGCCGCCGGGCTCACCTCCATGCAACTGCTGGTGACCCTCGGCGCCATACCGGAAAACATCACCGTGGTGGACAGCAAGGGCGTGGTGCATTCGGGTCGCCCGGACCTCAACATCTATAAGCAACGCTTCGCCCACACCACCGACAAGCGCACCCTGCTGGACGCCATGACCGACGCCGATGTGTTCGTCGGCGTGTCCGCCGCCGATCTGGTCACGCCGGATATGCTCAAGGCCATGGCGCCCAGGCCTATCGTGTTCGCCCTGTCCAATCCCGATCCGGAGATCCGCCCGGAGGTCGCCCACAAGGTACGCGACGATCTCATCATGGCCACCGGGCGCTCGGATTATCCCAACCAGGTAAATAACGTGCTCGGCTTTCCCTTCATCTTCCGTGGCGCCCTGGACGTGCGCGCCTACTGCGTCAACCGCGAAATGCAGATCGCCGCGGTGTATGCGCTGGCGACCCTGGCGCATCAGCCAGTGCCGCCGCAGGTGCTGGAGGCCTACAAACTCGATCGCTTAAGCTTTGGACCGGGCTACATTATTCCCAAACCCCTGGACCCGCGCCTGATTCAAGTAGTACCCCAGGCGGTGGCGCGCGCCGCCATCGATTCCGGCGTGGCGCGCAGCGGTTTTCCCATGCACTACCCCCAGGCGGTGGGGGAATAAGCCTGGGGCAGGGTGGGCATTGCCCACCCTGCCTAACTGCTCCGTGCCCAAGGCATAAACACAGCACCATCGACCTGAAGATCGTCGACTATACTGATCGTTAAACGGTGGCAGGTGTGCGCGCTAACGCCTGCTGGATGTCACAGTAGCGGACAAAAAAGGACGCAACATGAAAAAGATCAGTATCATCGGCGCCGGGCGCGTCGGCGAATCCACCGCACACAATCTGGCCAAGGCGGAACTCTGCCATGAGGTCGCCCTCATCGACATCAAAGAAGGCATACCCCAGGGTACTGCCCTCGACATCCAGGAATCCGCCCCGGTGTTCGGCTTCGACACCACCTTGAGCGGCCACAACAACCTGAGCGCCATGGCGCGCTCCGATCTCATCATCATCACCGCCGGCCTGCCGCGCAAACCCGGTATGTCGCGCTCCGACATTCTCGATGTCAACGTGCCGATCATCGTCTCCATCGTGGACGAGGCGAAAAACTCGGCGCCGGAC
Source organism: Pseudomonadota bacterium (assembly GCA_043738765.1). Classification (GTDB taxonomy): domain Bacteria; phylum Pseudomonadota; class Gammaproteobacteria; order Acidiferrobacterales; family UBA6901; genus JANNJF01. Next base: position 1,202 of record JAYUFH010000289.1, read on the forward strand.
GCCATGATCATCATGGTCACCAACCCGGTGGACGTGCTGACGTATGTCGCATGGAAACGCACCGGCTGGGACCGGCGCCGGGTGATCGGCCTGTCGGGTGTGCTCGACTCCACGCGCATGGCGAGCTTCGTCGCCATGGAAACCGGTTTTTCCGTCAAGGACATCAGCGCCATGGTGCTGGGCGGGCACGGCGACACCATGGTACCGCTGCCACGCTACACCTGCATCAACGGCATCCCCATCTCCCACTTCCTGAGCAAAGACCAGATCACGCGCATCGCCAAACGCACGCGCGACGGCGGTGCCGAGATCCTCGCCCTGCGCAAGACCAGCAGCGCCTACGACGCGCCGGCGGCGGCGGTCGCCACCATGGTGGACGCCATTCACCACGACCGTAAACGCATCCTACCCTGCGTTGCGATTCTCGATGGGGAATACGGCCA
>JAYUFH010000290.1:0-4409 GCA_043738765.1 Pseudomonadota bacterium
TGGTTAGACAAATTGACCTCAGGACGTGCTCTTGGTATATAAGGCGGCGCTAACTGGGACTTTGCAAAAGACATCCAAGCGGATCTTGATAAAACTGCTGTTCGGGCCATTTTCCCGCAAACACTCGTATCGATCCAGGCGGTTTGTGCGCCACAGTGTAGCATTATTGGCGGACACGCCCGCCACCAGCGGCCGGTTAATTAATTGACTCCCTGCCAGGGGCAGGTAACACGAAGGGGAAACTATGAAGAAGATACTCACACTGGCCTTGGGCGTCCTGCTGGCCAGTACCGTGGTGATGGCTTGGGCGGAAGGCTCGGCCGTCGCTGGCAAGGCCAAGTCGGCGGTCTGCGCCGGTTGCCACGGGGTGGATGGCAACAGCATGAGTCCGGATTTCCCCAAACTCGCCGGGCAGGAGGCCGCTTATATCGCCAAGCAGCTGGCGGATTTCAAGAACCCCAAGTCCGGCCGCAATAACCCGATCATGTTGGGCATGTCCGCGGGCCTGTCGCCGGCCGATATGGCGAATCTGGGCGCCTATTACGCCAGCCAAAAACCCAACCCGGGCACCGCCGTGGCCGATGCCGAAACGCTTAAGATGGGTGGACGTCTGTACCGAGGCGGCAATGCCCAATTCGGTATCGCCGCCTGCATGAGCTGCCACGGCCCCTCTGGCCACGGTATACCACCGCGCTTCCCGCGGGTGTCCGGTCAGCATTCCGCCTATACCCAGAAGCAGTTGCTGGCCTTCAAGGCGGGAGAGCGCACCAATGATGGCGACATCATGACCCGCATCGCCTTTAAGTTGTCCGTTGCCGAAATCAAGGCCGTCTCCGAGTATATGGCCGGTCTGCACTAAGCCTCGTCTCCTCCCCCGGACGGATTTCCGTTCGGGGGAGATGATCCCTCTGTTTTCGTCACCCCGCCCCTCTGCCCCGGGCCACACGCCGTTTTCCAAGAATGGGCACATTCTGTCTGCCCATGCGCGTCACTGAGCCCCGTTACGGCCACCCCCGACAGCGGCTACTCCAGATTGGGTATCTCAAGCTAACAGTGTAAAAACAATCAGTTATCACCTTATCGGTACTCTGGCACGCCTATTGCTCTTGTATTGGACAGCGAGGCGGGTGGTAAGGCAAAACGGCCGCATCACCCACGAACCAGGTCAAGAATAAGGAGTTACGGCAATGCTCAGCTTCATAGTCAGTCTGGTGAACAACTACGAAACCCACCACGGTGTGCGGCCGAACCTGGTCTACATGAACGAGACACATTATAGCTACCTGCGGGAAGAGCTGCCGGGGGTGCGGGACCACGAAGACGTGACCGCGATCCTGGGTGTGGACATCGCCCTCAACGACGAAACCCTGCGCCCGCACGTGGCCACGGTTAAGTACGGTACTGAATACATTCTTTCGAGCTGAATATTGCGCTGAGTCGGTGGCCGGTGAGAGCCACGACATTACGACCAGCAAAGGGGTGGGGGTCTAGGCCGGGGTTAAAACCCCCGGCCTTTTTATTTGGGGTGCAGCATTTGGTTGTGAGGCGCCGGCGAGGCGCCGGGTCGGACCTCCATAACAGCCTGATACGCCGTCGAACAGACCTCCGCTTCTCCTGAATCTCAAGCCTTAAATCAACTTTATTGATGCCAAAAAAGCAGGCTGACGTTTTGCTGCGCACAGCGACAACATGCTGCGTGGGCCTGGGTCGAGGGTGTTTGCGGGAACCTTTTGTCGGCCCCGCGCATTATGTAGCCATCAACACGGGGAAACCAAAATATCGGTGACGCCGGCCTTTCAACCCAACTCAAGAGGCACCAGCATGACCACATCCAACACGCTCGCACCGATCTCGGCTGCACGCCGTCTTTTTCTGTTTGAGACCACCGCTGCCACCCTTTCGGGCGCGGCCATTGCCTTGCTCGCCGGCTCACCGCGTCTGGCACAGGCCGCCGGCCACGAGGCGGGACAGGTGGTGACCGATATCCAGATCTTGAATGCCGCACTGGCCGCCGAACGTGAGGCCATCGCGGCCTACCAGGTCGGTGCCGAAAGCGGCCTACTCAAAAAGGATGTGTTAAAGACAGCCGTACAATTTCAAAGCCACCACAAGGCCCACGCCGATGTGCTCACCGGTACCATCAAGAAGTTGGGTGGCGAGTCGGCGGAGGCGCCGACGAAGTACGATTTTCCGGTGCATCAGCTCAAGAGTCAGAAGGACGTGCTCGAATTCGCCGCCAAGCTCGAACGCGGGGCCGTGACGGCTTATGCCGGCGCGATTCCGAAATTCGAGAACCGCGATTTGTCGGCGGCGGCGGCGAGCATCCTCTCCGACGAGGCGATGCATTGGGCGGTGTTGCGCCAGGTACTAGGGCTCGACCCGGTGCCCGGCGCTTTCTTCGCCTAAGCTGATTATACGGCGACTGCCCCGCGCACCGGTGAGCGGTGCGCGGGGCACTTATCATTGAAGGATACCGATGGCGACGCAAGAGGCAGGCAAGATGATCCCAACCCTGGACGCGAACAGCGCGCGCCGCAGCGTCACGGAGTTACCGGACGAGACATTGATCGCGCGCATCCGGGCGGGCGATACCAGCGGCTACGAAACCATTCTGCGCCGTTACAACCGCCGCCTGTTTCGTGTTACCCGCAGCATCCTGCGCGATGACGACGATGCGCAGGATGCCATGCAGGAGGCTTATGTGCGCGCATTCACCCATCTCGGCGATTACCACACCGCGGGCAACTTTGGCGCGTGGCTCACGCGCATCGCCGTCAACGAGGCCCTTATGAAGAAGCGTAGCGACAAACGATACGCATCGCGCGACGCGACGCCGCTGCACGACGAGGACGACGCCATGGCGCAAGTACCGGCGCCGGACACCAGCACCGAAGACCTGGCCGCCAACGGCGAATTGCGCCACCTGATCGAGGTGGCCGTCGACCGGCTACCCGAAGGCTTCCGCACGGTCTTCGTCCTGCGCGCCATCGAACAGCTCAGCATCGAAGAGACCGCGACCTGCCTCGGCATCCCCGCCGCCACGGTCAAAACCCGCTTCCACCGCGCCCGCGGCCTCATGCAACAAGCGCTCACGCAGCATATCGATGCCGCCGGACCCGGCGCTTTTGACTTCGACGGCCCACGTTGTGATCGCATGGTTGCCACTGTACTCGCGCGTCTGGTGCCATCGGTTTTGTAAGCCGCCGAGATCAGAGACGCTGAAAGGTGACAGAATTAATTTTCAACAACCGGGGTCTTGTTCATTTCTACAAGAGGGTGGCGATGGGAAATAAATTAGTCGCCTTTTCTATTTGTCAGTCGCCGCTGTAATCCACGGCTCCAGCCTTTTACCGAAAGCCACGCTTACCACATAGCGCACATTGTCGCTGCGCTCACTGCCAGCAAGACCAAATATCCCATGGTAGTCGAGCGGTACATTGATATGGCTGTTGCTGAGATCGCTGATATAGCCCGACAGGCGGGTTTGTTTTTGCCGGGTGCTGAGCCGTGGCCGAATCTGTCCGCGGACGATGGCGTAGTGTTGGTTATCGGGGTACTGCCTGCGCAGCACCGCCGCATCGACACCCGCATCGATGACGAACAAACGACTGTTGTCCTGTTCTTCACGCTTGAGTTGCTCGCTCGCGCGCTTCGCGCGCTGCTCGAACTCCTTGTCCCCCCGGTGGGCGCCGAGCAGCGCCTGCTCGCGTACGCTGTGTTCCCGGGTACGTTCGAGTGCCCGCCGATAGGCCGGGCCATTCATCTCGAGGACCAGCAAAACTTCCCTCGACAGCAGCTTGTCGTAATGCCGGCGGCCTGCGTCGGTGTCCTCCGGCAACGAAACATCAAAACCCAAGGCCGCCAGTTTTGTCTTGTCGAGCCAATCGGGCGCGCCGCCGATACTGAGATAGGGCATAGACAGGTTATCGAGATTGTCGCTCTCCATGCCCAGCGTACGCCATTGCAGCCCAAGTGCCAGTTCGCTGTTCTCGCCTTTCCCTCCCCAGGCATAGGGCAGCTGCAGTTCGCGCTGTGTCAGCGACAAGACGGCCTCGGGTTGCCCTGAACGGTTATACGCAGCGCCACCCAGTGCCACCGCATTGGTCATCAGGATGAGGGCGACACCGGCCATGAGGGTGCGGCGGCGGGACCCGGTCATGCGGCCGTCTCCCCGCCGGGCAGCGTGTCACCGGTGGCGCGCAGGCGCCGCATCACCACCAGGAATAATACGGCGGTGAGCCCGAGCACCAGGAAGAAGAGATACTTGGGCATGATCTCCCACCACCAGTCGAAGAACTTGGTATAGAGAAAAATGACGAAGAAGGTCACACCGGTGTTCACCATGTCCGGCCAGTGGCGGCGCGCGCCGACCCAGATGGCCGCCGCGCTGGCGGCGAAGCCGAGTACCT
>JAYUFH010000291.1:0-11698 GCA_043738765.1 Pseudomonadota bacterium
TAGGCGCCGAGGGCCAGGCCGATGAGGGTGTGGTCCTGGCCACCAGGCAGGTGTGCGGCATACAGGGCAAACACCGGCAGGATGATAAACATGCCCAACATCCGCAAGCCGTAGATGCTCGCCAGGCTGATGCTGGCGCGCAGCTCAATCGGCGTCATGCGTTCTGAAATCAATCGGGGATTCCTGGGCGAGGGCGCCGGGCATTACCCGGATCATTTCGTGACTGGAGGCACAAACCATTCATGAAGGGTGTTTTCGGGTCTTTTTTCTTTGGCATAAGAGTCTGAATGGCCGTATAGTACCATGTTCCCTACAATCCAGAAATTACCCATGGAACACATCCGCATACGGGGTGCCCGCACCCATAATCTGAAGAACGTCGACGTCGACCTGCCGCGTGACAAGCTCATCGTCATTACCGGTCTGTCCGGATCCGGCAAGTCGTCTCTCGCCTTCGATACCTTATATGCGGAAGGCCAGCGGCGCTATGTCGAGTCGCTGTCGGCCTATGCGCGGCAGTTTCTGTCGGTCATGGAAAAACCCGATGTGGACCTGATCGAGGGCTTGAGCCCGGCCATTTCCATCGAACAAAAATCCACCTCGCATAATCCGCGCTCCACCGTCGGCACCGTCACGGAAATCTACGATTACCTGCGCCTGCTGTACGCGCGCGTCGGCGAGCCGCGCTGTCCCGAACACAAGGTCACCCTCGATGCCCAGACCGTGAGCCAGATGGTGGACCACGTCATGGCGCTACCCGAGGGCACGCGCCTGATGCTGCTGGCGCCGGTGATCCAGGAACGCAAGGGCGAACATACCCAGGTGCTGGAGACGTTGCGCGCCCAAGGGTATGTGCGCGCGCGCATCGACGGCACGGTGATGGAGCTGGACCAGGCGCCGGCCCTGGAAAAGAAACAGAAGCACACCATCGAGGCGGTGGTCGACCGGGTAGTGGTGCGCCCCGGTCAGCAACAGCGCCTGGCGGAATCCTTCGAAACCGCGCTGCACATCGGCGAAGGCGTGGTGCGCGCGGTCACCGTGGCGGACGCGGACGACAGCACGCATGTGCCGGAGGAACACCTGTTCTCCGCGCGCTATGCCTGTCCGCAGTGCGGCTACAGCCTGTTGGAGCTGGAGCCGCGCCTGTTCTCCTTCAACAACCCCGCCGGCGCCTGTCCCACCTGCGACGGTCTCGGCGTGCGCCAGTTCTTCGACCCGCAGCGCGTGGTGGGCGACGCTTCCTTAAGCCTGCCGGCCGGCGCCATCCGCGGTTGGGACCGGCGCAATGCGTTTTATTTCCGCATGCTGGAATGCCTGGCCAAACATTACAAATTCGATCTGGACGCGCCCTTCGAGGACCTGCCGGTCAACGTGCGCAAGGTCATCCTGCACGGCAGTGGCGACGAGATCATCAGCTTCAGTTACTTCAGCGAGCGCGGCGGCAATCAGCGGCGTAAGCACGCCTTCGAAGGCGTGATTCCCAACATGGAACGCCGTTACCGCGAAACCGATTCCAACGGCGTGCGCGAGGAGCTGGCGAAATACCTCGGCTCGCAGCCGTGCCGGGAATGTCTGGGCAGCCGCCTGCGCATCGAGGCGCGCAACGTGTTCATCGCTTCAATTCCGGTACACGAGGTCACGCGCATGCCCATCGCCGTGGCCTTGGAGTTTTTCGAACACCTTCAGCTTGAGGGCAAGCGGCGCGAGATCGCCGACAAGATCGTCAAGGAAATCCAGAGCCGCCTCGGGTTCCTGGTGAACGTGGGGCTTAACTATCTGTCCCTGGCGCGCTCGGCGGAGACTCTGTCCGGCGGCGAGGCACAGCGCATCCGTCTGGCGTCACAGATCGGCGCCGGCCTCGTGGGCGTGATGTACGTGCTGGATGAGCCGTCCATCGGCCTGCATCAGCGAGACAACGAACGCCTGCTGACCACCCTGCGCCACCTGCGCGACCTGGGCAACACCGTCATTGTCGTGGAACACGACGAGGACGCGATACGCGCCGCCGACTACGTGCTGGATATCGGTCCCGGGGCCGGCGTGCATGGCGGCCAGATCATCGCCCAGGGGCTGCCGTCGGACATCGAAGCCAACGCCGACTCCATCACCGGGCGCTACCTCTCGGGGCGCGAGGGCATAGCCATCCCCACCCGCCGCACGCCGCCGGACCCGCAGCAACAGATCGTCATCCGCGGCGCGCGCGGCAACAACCTGAAAAATGTGGATGCGGCCATCCCCGTGGGACTGCTCACCTGCGTCACCGGCGTCTCCGGGTCGGGCAAATCCACCCTGGTGAACGACACACTCTACGCCGTGGCGGCGATCCATCTCTACGGCAGCAACCTGGAACCGGCCGCCCACGACGGCATCGACGGCCTGGAACAATTCGACAAGGTGGTGGACATCGACCAGAGCCCCATCGGGCGCACACCGCGTTCCAACCCGGCGACCTACACCGGCCTGTTCACGCCGTTGCGCGAACTGTTCGCCGCCACGCCCGAGTCACGCGCCCGCGGTTACAACCCCGGGCGTTTCTCCTTCAACGTGCGCGGCGGACGTTGCGAGGCGTGCCAGGGGGATGGGTTGATCAAGGTGGAGATGCATTTCCTGCCGGACATCTACGTACCGTGCGACGTCTGCAAGGGTAAGCGCTACAACCGCGAGACCCTGGATATCCAGTACAAGGGGCGCAACATCCACGAGGTGCTGGCCATGACGGTGGAGGAGGCGGCGGTGTTTTTCGACGCCATCCCGGTGGTCAAGCGCAAACTCGACACCCTGCTGGACGTCGGCCTGTCCTACATCACCCTGGGACAAAGCGCCACCACCCTGTCCGGCGGCGAGGCCCAGCGCATCAAGCTGTCGCGCGAGCTGTCCAAGCGCGACACCGGCCGCACACTCTACATCCTGGACGAGCCGACCACCGGGCTGCACTTCCACGACATCAAGCAGCTGCTCGCGGTACTGCACCGCCTGCGCGACCACGGCAATACCATCGTGGTGATCGAGCACAATCTGGACGTGATCAAGACCGCCGACTGGCTGCTGGATCTGGGCCCGGAAGGCGGCGACGGCGGCGGCAGCATCGTCGCCGTGGGGACGCCGGAGGAGGTCGCGGCCAACAAACATTCCTACACCGGGCATTTTCTCAAGGCAATGATCTCCTCTACCAAGCATGCCCAGCGCAAAACCGGGTAGTTCTTGGAGTGCGGCGGCTAGCCACCGCATTCACAAAGCGGGAATCAGATCCCGCACTGCAACACTGGCAAGACGTAGGGTGGGCAATGCCCACCAAGCGCTACATCGACGCCCAGTCTGGTGGGCGATGCCCACCCTACAAAACTTCCACACTCCACGACACCTTTACCGATTCAAGGGCTGGATGTTCTCACCGCGACTGCGGGTGTAGTGTTCAGCCAACACCTCGGCAAACGGCTTGGGTTCGCCGATCCAATAACCCTGGCCGTAGTCGATACCTGACTCGCGGATCTTCAGCATGATCTCCTCGCTCTCCACCGACTCGGCGATGGTGATCAGACCCATGATGTGGCCAATCTGGTTGATGGCATCCACCATGGCGTGATCCACCGGATCGCGCACGATATCCTGCACGAAATTACCCGCGATCTTCAGATAGTCCACCGGCAGGCTCTTGAGATAGCCGAACGAGCTTAACCCGCTGCCGAAGTCGTCGAGGGCGAATTTACAACCCATGTCCTTAAGTGTCTCGATAAACGTCTTGGCGCGCGCCAGATTGGCGATGGCGGCGGTTTCGGTGATTTCGAAGCAGATACGCCGTGGATCGATGTGGTAGTACTCGAACAGGCCGGTGACGAAATCGAGGAAATTGTCATCGCACAACGACTGACCCGACAGATTGATGGAAAACATCGGCGCAATGGCCTCGTCGGCATTGTGCGCGTGACTGGAGAATGCATGCATGCTGGCAAACACGCTGGAAATAATCCGGCGGTCGATGGTCGGCATGAGATGATAGCGCTCGGCCGCTGGGATGAAGGCCGTCGGCAGTATCACATCATTGCCGTTGTCATTCATGCGCACCAGGATTTCATAGAAGCCCTGCGCCGGATGTCCGCGTTCGTTCAACGGCACGATCGCCTGTGAATAGATGCGGAATTTGTCATTCTCCAGACCGCGGTTCAGGCGGTTGACCCACTGCATCTCGCCATGCCGCTGCGCCAGGGCGGCGTCGTCTGCCTGGTAGATATGGATGCAGTTGCGCCCGCGATCCTTGGCGACGTAGCAGGCGGAATCCGCCGCGCTCATCACGTCCGTCAGACTGCCGCTGTCCGCGCTGATCGGAACCAGGCCGATGCTGGCGCCGATATCGAAGGCGTGATCCTGCCAGACGAAGCGGAAGGATTTAACACAGCGTCGCAAGACCTCCGCTACCTGCCCGGCCATCTCGATCGAACAACTCTCCAGTATCACGCCGAACTCGTCACCACCGAGACGCGCCAGCACATCGCTCTGACGGATCTCATTCTGCAGCCGTTGTGACAACTGCTTCAGCAATTCATCGCCGGCCACGTGTCCGCAGGTATCGTTCACGATCTTGAATTGGTCGAGGTCGAAGTAGCAAATGGCATGTTGCTTGCCCTCCGAGCGCGCGGTTTCCAGCACTTGATGCAGGCGCGCCTCGAATTCGCGCCGGTTGATCAGGCCGGTCAGCGGGTCGTGGCTGGCCAGATAGGCCATGCGCCGGGCCATGTGCTGCATCTCCGTCATATCGTGGAAGACGACAGCGGCACCGATAATACGTCCGTCGCGATCGCGGATAGGTGCCGCCGAATCCTGAATCGCGAAGCGGTAACCGTCTTTGCGCACTAGCAGATGGTGGCTGTCGTGACGGATGATGTTGCCGTCGCGCAGACACAGATGCAGCGGATAGTCGCGCGGCCGTCCCGATACCTCATCCACGGTCTTAAATACATCCTTCAACCACAGCCCTTCAGCGGCCCGGCCGTCCCATCCGGTAAACTGCTCGGCCACGGGGTTTAAGTAGACGATCTTACCCGCCGCGTCGGTGGTGATCACGCCATCGCCAATGGATTCGAGTGTCACCTGGGCGCGCACCTTCTCCAGATATAGGGCGTCCTCCGCCTGTTTCTTCTCCGTTTCCTGCGAGCGCTCCAGCGCTTCGACCATGGCGTTGATGCCCCGCTCCAGTGTTCCCAGTTCCGCACCCGACTCCTCGACGACACGTTGCGCCAGGCCACCGGCCTTGATCTTACGTACCAGATTGGTCATGGCCAGGATAGGCCGGGTCACACTCTTGCCCATGCGCAGGGCAATCAAGGCGGTGAACACCAGCCCGACTATGATAATCAGCAGGCTCTCCACCAGGATCTGATTGCGTCGTGCAATGGTCGAATCACTCGACAGCTCCACCGATATCGTGCCTATTTGTTTGGGTAAGCTGGCCCCGTCCGGCATGGATTGGTCGATCGCGACCGCTTCGCGGAAATCGTCGACCGGCACCGCACTTTGAATTATCGGCGCCTGAAACACATACACCGGTGACGAATCTGTAAACAGCGTCTTGCTTTTTTCTTTACGCTGCTTGCTGACCGCCTGCGCCAGTATGGTGTCCTGCATGTCGAAGATAGTAACACTCAGCACGTCGTGCTCACTGAGTGTGGTGCGCGCCAAGCGGCTGAGGAATTCGCGGTTGCCGGAAAACACACCGTACTCACACGCCGGTGCCATCTGGTGCGCGATGGCCTTGCCCCTTTCCTGCAAGGCCCTGTCGAGATCGTCAAGCCGCGTCTGCACGAAATGAAAGGACAACAGCGTGACAATCAGCACCAGCGGGACAAGCGCGATAAACAGTACCCGGGTTTGTATGCCCCATTCTTTCATAGCCTACCTCTCCTGCGTCTCTTCGATTTTCGACTGCAACTCCGTTGCAGTGGCGACCGTAAGACCCAGGGATTGTGCTACCTGCTGATTCACTTCCACCGTGAAATATTTCGGATAACGAGGCGTCGGCATGCTCACACCGCCTTTGTCGCCTAGTCCTGCCAGATGTTCACCGACTTGCCGGCCAATCTGTTGCGGTGTCGAGTATACGGCGGCCAGCGCTCCTGCTAAGACATAGGCGTGGGAATAGCCAATAAGCGGCTTGCGCTGCCGGTAAGTCTCGAGAAGAATGTTTTGTGTGGTGTGCTGGTTGTAGACCAGTGGATCCGGCAGCGCCAGCAGGACATCGCTGCTGTCGAGCACCCGCGTAAAGGCATCGAATAATTCATTCTCACGACTAACGCCGACTGCATGCAAATCCCACTTTTCGCTGTCGGCCACGGCCTTCAGTTGTTTCTCGCTTTCACGTGAAAGCGGGCCATAGACGACCCCCAGGCTGCGGCTGCGCGGCAGGGTCAGGCGTATAAGCTGCAGCTGGCGATGAAACGGTTGATCGATATATACAGCGGTGATCGGTCGTCGGGGCGTCGTCGGCGTTTCCTCATATTCACGCACCAGGGCTTCACTGGTAGCTCTTGGAATCAGGATCATGCAAAGCGGCGTATCCGACGCCTCCTGCAACATTGTCTGTGCCGCTTCCATCCCTACGGTGACGATCAGGTCGGGTTGTTCAGCCTGGCGCGATGCATCGGTACGCTGCAAATAGTCAATCATCGGCACTGTCTGTAACACGATCCTGTTGTTCGCGTGCATGCCTTCTCGTATACCGTCGACCACCTGCTGATAGGTGGCAGTCTGATGACTGAGCAGTACGAGCACTGTGTAGCGTGACGCCGGTTTGGCATCGGCGGCGTACACCATGGTCCAGGGAACCAGCAGCAACACCAGCCAGAAATACACGCGCGCGCATACGCGCAGCTCCCGGGCAACTGCGCGGTGGTTCCGTGCCTGTACTGCTGATATTTCTGTCATTCGCTTCCTAACTCATCCACTGGGGCATAAACCGTCTTACCCGTCCCACGGGTTAGTTGAAATTCATGCTAAACGAAACATACATTCGTCTGTCGAACTGGTTCTGCAACGTTGCTGTGGGTGGATAATATTCGTCATACCGGCCGAGTGCGCTCTGCACCACCAGTGCGACATCGCCATTCACCTGGCCGAGCCGGTACGCACGTGCCAATCGAAAATCCAATCGGCGCACCGGCTTCAACGGTTTGGTATCGAGGAACGACATGCTACCGACGTAGTAATAGGCGAGACTGGCCTGGTACCGGTCGGACAGGTTATGCATCCACAGCAGGCTGCCGCTTGCCTCCGGTGCACTGTTGGAATACTTCTGATCCAGGTTGCTGCTTTTGATGTGCATGTGCGCATAACCCAGAATCAGCCGGTCCTTGAAATTCGGCCGATAGGTGATCTGCGCCTCGATACCATCCACCCTGGCGTCGTCCCCATTTCTGAAATCCTTCACGGACGAATCCAGGTCTGGATACGGCCGTGTGTAGGTGCCGATAAGCCTGTTCAACTTGTCCTGGTAGGTCCTTAAGTCCAGCGTCAGGTTGCCCATGACACGGGCGAAATAACCGATTTCCCGCGACACTATCGTTTCCGGCTTCAGCCCACCGCTACTCAATATGAATTGATCGAATACGCTGCACGAGGCATTGACGCAATAACGTAAATTCCCCTGCTCCTCCACCAACACCGGATTGCGCGTGGCGCGACTGACGCTGGCGCGCAGGGTCTGGCGTGGCGTCAGCTGATAATTCAGCGCGATGCGTGGCGATAGTTCGCCGCCAACGAGCTGATCGTGTTCCCACATGGCGCCGGCATTGAATGCCAATTCCTGTGTCGTGCGCCATTCCATATTGAAAAATACACGCTGTGCGCGGTTTTCCTGGGGGCCGCTGGTGCCGAGAAAACCCGGCGCTACCACCTTGTCCACGCTCCAGCCCGCCCCCCAGACGCCGCGCAGGTCGCGGCTTATGCCAAAGCTGTTTTGCAGCTCTAGATCGTAACGTTCACTGGTCACATCGTAGTTGATAGGGACTTGAATGGAGAACGGCGGCACGGGTATCGCAACAGGCGCGGTGGTAAACCGCTCGTCCGCCTGGTGATAGTTGTGATAAAACTGCAGCGAGAGATTGTTGCCGCGGCTGAGATCGCGTTGCCAGCGTATCTGCTCGTAACGACTGATGACCTGCTGATCCCGCGGCCCGTCACCGGTGCTGCCGAAGTAGCCCTTTTCGTTCACCCCGCCGCTGTAGCCGAACTGCGCCTCGATGCCATCGCTGCCACTCAATGGATAACTCAGGGCGGTCGTGAGGAAGCGGTGTTGCTGCCGGTCATGGCGCAAACGGAATCCATCGTCCTGCTTCTGTCCGATAGTCAGGCGATAATCCAGTTTACCGATGCGATCGCCAGTACGCGCCACCGTGTCGCGTATCGACTGGGTGCCGGCAGTGAACTTCGCCTGAGTGCCCCGCGCGTCGCGCGGCTTGCGCGTCGTGATGCTGATAATGCCCAGAAACGAATTGGCCCCGTAGCTAGCGGCGTTGGGGCCCCGCACTACTTCGATGCGGTCTACGTCCTCCAGCGCCAGCGGCAAATCGGACCAGGGAACGCCGCCGTAGGCCGGCACGTAGACCGAGCGCCCGTCGATCAATACCTGCATGCGTCGGGAAAAGACATCTCCGAACCCATGCACGGTGACTACCGGGCGGTTACCGCTCTCATAACCCACCAACAACCCCGGCACCAGGCGAAAGACATCGACGATGGAACGTGCCCCGCTGGCCGCAATCATCTGGCGATCGATGATGGTAGTGGCGGCGGGTGTTTCGGAGAGTGGCTGGGCCATGCGTGTGGCGGAAAACACCACGGGCATCTCCCCGAGAAAGTCCTCTTCTGACAGCAACGGTCGCGTCATCGTACTGGTGGCCAGTGCATCGCCGCTGGCCGTGCCCAGTAGACAGATGCCCAACAGCAGAGGCATCGCCCTCGTGCCGGAGTGTTGCTCCGGGTGCAGCCGTGTCGTCCAACGTGGGCTATTCACAGGGCTTCCTCGTGAGTGGGCATGGTACCTGGGATACGCTCAGGCCCGCCATGGCACTGGCACTTATATTTTTTCGTTTTTGTGACCGCCCCCAACCTGAGGCGAACGCTTGCGCATCTTGTTTGTTGGTACTGCCATGCTGATTTTAATGATAAACATGCAGTTTACAGAGCTGCGGCACCCAGGTGCGGCCTGTTCTCACAGGTTCCCGAACGGACACACCGGACAGGCTGTGTCCACTCCCAGTGGTGCACTACCGTGCAGACATAGGCCGCGTAGTAAGCCCTGCTACCAATCAAACCCGTCACCCTCCAAAAGGCCCAGTTCGTGCCGGGCACTACCTTGATTCACCGCAATCTCCACCAATCCATTGGCATTTCCGTACCAGCAGGCCTGTCCTCGCGACACCTCGCTGAAGACCCGGGCGTGTGGCACTGTGTGGCCGTGCACCCGCAATACGCTGTCCACAGGGAGCTGCTGGCTGCGCACGCCGCTGATGGCATTGCCGTAGCCATCAATATAAAGCACACGCGCCAAGTCATCAGGCCAGTCATCGACGACCGGCACCTGGGTCACGGGACGGGACTCCGGTAGCACGCCCTGGGCAAGCCTGGCTGCAACTGGGGCAAACAAATCCCGTCCATGAAAACTCTCCGACAGTGTTGGCGGGCGCCAGCAGATTTCATACACCGCACGCTGCCGGGCGCGGCGCAGCACAAGGTTAAAGATGCCATTGTCCGGCCCGACATACCAGCGACCATCCACCTCCAGGGCCAGTGGGCGTCGATCACCCCCTACACCCGGGTCCACCACGCAGATAAAAACCGTCTGGAGTGGAAATATAGAGATATAAGCAGGCAATAAATAGGCGGCGGCACGTATATCGTAACGAGGTACATCGTGAAAAAGATCCACTACCGGCGTGCCCGGGGCGTTCATGTTTAGCACCGCGTGCAGCTGCCCAACATAGGGACCTGCGCTGCCAAAATCGGTAAAGAGGGCGATCATGCGTCTGGCTCCACCACTGTCGCCTGGGCGACAAAGTTTAGCGCAAAAATAAAAAGGCCGGGGGTGACCCGGCCTTTTGCACAACCCCCCGGCACTGGAGCGTTACTTGCTGGTGTTTTTAGCGGAAGCTGCTTTCTTTGCCTTGGGGGCGGATTTGGCTTTGGCAGGCTTGGCTTTGGCAGGCTTGTCCTCGGCGGTCGCCGCTTTGGCGGATGCAGCTTTAGCCGGCTTGGCTTTAGCGGCCTTGGCTTTTTTCGGCTGATTGTCCTCGGTGGTCGCATCGGCCGGTTCAGCAGCGGCGACATCCGGCCGGTCGACCAACTGCACCAGCGCCATGGGCGAGGTGTCACCGGTGCGAAACCCGAATTTAAGGATACGCAAATAGCCACCTGGCCTGTCTTTGTAGCGCACGCCCAGGATGTCGAACAGCTTGGTCACGGCATCGCGATCGCGCAGCCGGGCAAAGGCCAGGCGACGATTGGCGACCGTGGCGTTCTTCGCCATGGTAATCAGCGGTTCGGCCACGCGCCGCAGCTCTTTGGCCTTGGGCAGGGTGGTACGAATCTCTTCGTGATGGATCAACGAAGCTGCCATGTTCTTGAACATGGCTTCGCGATGACTGCTGGTACGGTTTAATTTCCGACCGATTTTATGATGACGCATAGCACAACCTCTGATGACACTGCCTTAGGCAGATTCTTTTTCCGGCAGTTTGCCTTTGAGCGACGCCGGCGGCCAATTCTCCAACCGCATGCCCAGGGACAGCTGATGGGTGGCCAGCACATCCTTGATCTCAGTGAGTGATTTCTTGCCCAGGTTCGGGGTCTTCAACAACTCAACCTCGCTGCGTTGCACCAGGTCGCCGATGTAGAAAATATTCTCGGCCTTGAGGCAGTTGGCGGAGCGCACCGTCAGCTCCAGATCGTCCACCGGCCGCAGCAGTAACGGATTGATGTTGGGCTCGGGCGACTCGATCGATTTGGTCTCGGGGCTCTTCAGGTCCACGAAGATGGAGATCTGGTCCTGCAGGATGTTGGCGGCGCGGCGTACGGCCTCTTCCGGGTCAATGGCACCGTTGGTCTCGATGTCCAGCACCAGCTTGTCGAGGTCGGTGCGCTGTTCGACACGGGCATTTTCCACGGTGTAGGAGACACGGCGGATTGGGCTGAACGAGGCATCCAGCTGCATGGAGCCGATGCTACGACCCTCTTCCGCGATGCGGCCCACCACCGGCTGATAACCCCGGCCGCGCACCAGCTTCATTTCCATGGTGATGGAACCGGTCTTGGTCAGGGTGGCGATGAGGTGGTTCGGATTGACCACTTCCACGTCCTGGTCCAGGGTGATATCCCCGGCGGTCACCTGTCCCGGGCCTTTCTTGCTGAGACGCAGGATGGCTTCCGGACGCGTGCCGTGCATGCGCAGGGCCAGGGATTTGAGATTAAGCAGTATCTCGATAACGTCTTCCTGCACGCCCTCGATGGTGGAGTACTCGTGCAGCACACCCTCGATCTTGGCCTCGGTAATGGCGACACCCGGCATGGACGACAGCAGGATGCGGCGCAGGGCATTGCCCAGGGTATAACCGAAACCGCGTTCCAGCGGTTCCAGGGTGATCTTGGCGCGCATAGCACCCAGGCTGTGCACATCCACCAAACGCGGCTTTAAAAAGTCTGTGGCAGAACCCTG
>JAYUFH010000292.1:0-4400 GCA_043738765.1 Pseudomonadota bacterium
GGTACCGGCGGTGGAGGTCATGATCAATTCACCGCTCATCGCCGACCTGATCCTGAAGGGCGAGGTGCACGGCATCAAGGAACTCATGGCCAAGTCCACTGAGGCCGGCATGCAGACCTTCGACCAGTCGCTGTTCAACCTGATCGAAGCCGGCCTCATCAGCTACGACGACGCCCTGCGTAATGCCGACTCGGTTAACGACCTGCGCCTGCGCGTCAAGCTCGAAGGCAAGGAGGCCAAGGGTCAGGAGTTGGGCGATTCCATGCGCAATGTGACGTTCTAGTGTCCTGAATCGGAGCCCGCCCCACTATTTGCCCCGGGTGGTAGGGCGTGCCCTGCGCACCGGAAATTCAGCCAATGGGCGCGACAGTTCGTAGGGTGGGCATCGCCCACCAGCGGAAGCTTATCGAGGCCCCGTGTGGTGGGCGATGCCCACCCTGCGAACAGTTTTAAGCAAGCGCTATTCCCGCCCCTCCAACGGCGCGCCGGCCGCGCGTCACAGTCGCGCTGGCTCGCCACCGGCGTGCAGCTTGTCGACGGCAGTTAGGAAACCGGATGAGCATTTGTTTGTCCGATGCGGTGGGCTTGCTATAGTGCCGTCCGGTTTCTTCTTGTGAGGTATTTTTAGGTGCGCATTTCCGCCACCCTGCAAACCGCCCGCCGCCTGTTGCCGCTCCCTAATCGCTGGGACATCGCGATTCTGCCGGCGGTTATTGGCTTGTTATTTTTACTGGGGTGGGGGCTGCATGGCATGAAGATGCCGTACTCACCGGGCGAAGTGCTGACTGTAAGTCTTGATCGCGCCAATCTGCCCGGATACGCCTTGCGCACCTCGCTGCGTATGGGGGCAGCGCTGTTGCTTTCGCTCATTTTTTCCCTGGTGTACGCCACCCTTGCCGCCCGCCACCCGCGGGCCGGTCGGATTATGATACCGGTGCTGGATGTGTTGCAGTCGGTGCCTATCCTCGGGTTCCTGTCGATAACAGTGATGGGGTTTATCCATCTTTTCCCCGGTAGCCTGATGGGACCGGAGATGGCGGCGATTTTCGCGATCTTTACTTCCCAGGCCTGGAACATGACCTTCAGCCTGTACCATTCACTGCGCATGGTGCCGAAGGATCTCTACCAGGCGGCAGACGTCTTCCAGCTGTCCGGCTGGCAGCGCTACTGGAAGGTGGAGGTGCCGTTTGCACTGCCAAATCTGATCTGGAACACCATGATGTCGGTGTCTGGCGGCTGGTTCTTTGTGGTCGCCTCCGAGGCGATCAGCGTCTCCGGCCAGAGCATCCTGTTGCCGGGCATCGGCTCGTATATTGCGATCGCCATTGCCCAGCAGAATCTTACGGCCGTCGGCTACGCCATCCTCGCTATGCTGATAGTGGTGCTGATGGTGGATCAGTTGCTGTTCCGGCCGCTGGTGGCATGGGCCGAGCGCTTCAAGTACGAGCAGTCGGTAGGGGGCGATGTACCGACTTCCTGGATGCTGTCGTTGCTGCGACGCACTCGTCTGTTGCCCAGGCTGTTGGCCTTGCCGACGCGCTTATGGGAGTGGTCGGTACGGATCTTCCGGCGGGTACCGGCGCGGCCGTTGCTGCACCTGCGTCGCAAAATCACGCGGCGCGAGGCGCGTCTGCTTGATCGGCTCTGGAGCGCATTACTAATTTCCGCCGCTGCCTTCAGCATCGTATTCCTCGCGCGCTTTGTGCTGAGCAAGGCGGGCTATGCCGAGATCGGTCATGTGTTTTTACTCGGTCTGGCCACGGGTGCGCGCGTGCTCGTGCTGCTGGTCCTCGCCAGCATTATTTGGGTGCCCCTGGGCGTGTGGATCGGTCTCAGGCCGCGGGTGGCGCAGCGTGTGCAGCCGGTGGCCTTGTTCCTGTCGGGTTTTCCGGCGAATCTGCTGTTTCCGGCGGTGGTGTCGTGGATCGTCCTCGGCCGGCACAACCCGGAAATCTGGCTGAGCCCGCTCATGATCCTCGGCACCCAGTGGTACATTCTTTTTAACGTTATCGCCGGTGCCGCTGCGATCCCCGCGGATCTGCGCGAGGCCGCGGCCAATCTTGGCCTCAAGGGTTGGGTGTTGTGGCGGCGCTTGATTCTGCCAGCGATTTTCCCGGCGTATCTCACCGGTGGCATTACGGCCTCGGGCGGCGCCTGGAACGCGTCGGTGGTGGCAGAGGTGGCGAGTTGGGGCAGCACCACGCTTACGGCCAGTGGACTCGGTGCCTACATTGCGCGACAGACCACCGACGGCGATTACCCACGTGTGGCCCTCGGCATTGCGGTGATGAGCCTGTATGTCGTGGCGCTCAACCGGCTGTTGTGGGCGCGCCTCTATCGTTTCGCGGAAAAGAAACTCAACCTGGGGCAGTCATGAACGCTAAAACACAGAACGATGAGGTGCTGATCGAGTTAAGCGGCGTGAGCAAGAGCTTCGCTGCGCCCGGCAAGGCGCGCATGGCTGTCCTCAATGAGGTCAATCTGCAACTGCGGCAGGGTGAGATCGTCGCCATGGTTGGCCGTTCCGGCTGCGGTAAGTCGACACTGTTACGTATCATCTGCGGCCTGATTCCAGCGACCCACGGGCGCGTTCTGTACCGCGGCAAGTCGGTGAAGAAGCCGGTGCCGGGTATTAGTATGGTGTTCCAGAGTTTCGCACTCTTCCCCTGGCTCACGGTGCTCGGCAATGTCGAGCTGGGCCTCGAGGCGCAGGGTCTGCCGTCGGCGGAGTGCAGACAGCGCGCCCTGACTGTTATCGATATGATCGGTCTCGACGGTTTCGAATCCGCTTATCCTAAGGAACTGTCCGGGGGTATGCGCCAACGCGTGGGTTTTGCGCGTGCGCTGGTGGTGAACCCGGACGTGCTGCTGATGGACGAGGCGTTCTCAGCGCTGGATGTGCCGACCGCCGACACTTTGCGCGGGGATTTTCTCGACCTGTGGATCGAGCGTCTGATCCCGACCCGTGCCGTGTTACTGGTCACGCACAACATCGAGGAGGCGCTGTTGCTCGCCGATCGCGTGATCGTGCTCGACTCCAATCCCGGGCGCATCAAGGCCGACGTGCCGGTCGCGATGAAACATCCACGCGATCGCGAGTCACTGATGTTCCGTCGCTTGGTGGAGCGGGTCTACATTGTCATGACCACCAGCGTGATGGGCGGCGAGGGAGGCACGCACTTGAGCGTGCGTCCCGGCATCGGCCATCGCCTGCCGGATGTGGCCGTGGCGCAGATCGCCGGTGTGCTGGATCAGATCAACCAGCCGGCCAATGCCGGGCGCGCCAGCCTGCCGCTGCTCGCCGAAACCATGCAGCTGGAAGTGGACGATCTGTTTCCGATCCTCGAGGCCCTGGAGCTGCTCGATTTCGCGCATGTCACCGGCCAGGAAGTGCAGCTCACGCGCCACGGCCAGGCGTTCGCCGAGGCCGATATCCTCGCGCGCAAGGTGATCTTCGGTGAACACCTGTTGAAGCGCGTGCCGCTGGCCGCCCACATCCGCCGTGTGCTCGACGAACGCCCCGGCTCACGCGCCCCGCGCAGCCGTTTCCTGCGCGAACTCGAGGACACCTTGTCTGAAGACGAGGCCGAGCGCGTACTGACGGTGATGATAGATTGGGGGCGCTACGCCGAGCTGTTCGCCTACGATCATGGCAGCGGCATACTCAGTACCGAGAATCCGGGGGAAGCGGGTGTTGCCGGTGGCGGGGAGCTGTCCGGGTGATGACAATGGAGCGTGCCCTCTGGGTATAATCCACCCTACGTGCGCCCGGGCTTATTTTGTTGTTGCGTCGTCCCGCCCAGCTCGAACACCACTTCCCCACCCACCAGGGTGTGGGTCACGCGCCCGCGGAATTCCCAACCGAGGAACGGGCTGTTGCGGCCGCGGCTGACGAAGTGGCTCTCCGTCAGGGTCCACCAGGCATCGGGATCGATGATGCAGACATCCGCCGTGGCGCCAACACTCAGATGACCCGCACCGATACCGAGGATGTCCGCCGGCTTGTAGCTCAACAGCGCGATGGCCTCGCTCAGGCTGATCACTTTTTCATCCACCAGCTTGAGCGTCAGTGGCAGGAGCGTGGTGAGTCCCGAGATGCCCGGTTCGGATTGGGCAAAGGGTGCGAGCTTCGCGTCCGGTTCGTGTGGCTGGTGGTCGGAGCAAATGGCCGTGATGACACCGCTCTTGATGGCCTGGCGCAGGCCATCGCGATCGCGCTGGCTGCGCAGGGGCGGGAGTACATGACACTGTGTATTGAAGTAGCCGATGTCATGCTCCGTGAGATGCAGATGGTGGGCGGTGACGTCGGCGGTCACCGCCAGGCCGCGCTGCTGCGCCTCCGCCACCATGGTGACGGCGCGGGCGCTGGACAGCTGGCAGAAGTGCGCGCGCACCCCGGT
>JAYUFH010000293.1:0-4397 GCA_043738765.1 Pseudomonadota bacterium
CGCCGCGGCGAATTTCGACAGCCAGTCGAACGGGCCGGTGGTCAGCATCACGCTGGATGCACGTGGCGCCGCCGTTAACCAGCGTGTCAGCGGCGAGAACGTCGGCAAGCACATGGCGGTCGTTTACGTCGAGACCAAGTCCGACCCCAAGCTGGACGAGAACGGTAAACCGGTGTTGGACGCGGAAGGCCGGGCGGTTCGCGTCTCGCGACGCATAGAGGAGGTGATCACCGCTCCGCGTATCCAGACGCAGCTCGGTAAGCGCTTCCAGATCACCGGTCTGGACAGTGTCGAGGAGGCGCGTGACCTGGCGCTGCTGCTGCGCGCCGGCGCCCTGGCGGCACCGGTCGATATTATCGAGGAGCGCACTATCGGCCCAAGTCTCGGTGCCGAGAATATTAAGCGCGGCTTTCATTCAACCTGGATCGGTTTCGCGGCGATCGCCGTGTTCATGATCGTTTATTACCTGGTCTTCGGTGTGACCGCGGTCATCGCGCTGGGTGTCAACGTGATTCTGCTGGTCGCGTTGCTGTCGATTCTGCAGGCCACACTAACGCTGCCCGGCATGGCCGCCATCGCGCTCACTGTGGGCATGGCGATCGATGCCAACGTGCTGATCAACGAGCGCATCCGTGAGGAGCTGCGTAATGGCAATACACCGCAGGCAAGTATTCATGCCGGGTATGAGCGTGCCTTCGGTACCATTCTCGACTCGAACTTCACTACCCTGATAGCAGGGCTCGCCCTGCTCATGTTCGGCAGCGGAGCGGTGCGCGGTTTTGCGGTTGTGCTGTGCCTGGGCATCGTTACCTCGATGTTCAGCGGGGTCATGGTGTCGCGCGCCATGGTGAACCTGATCTACGGCGGCCGGCGCAAGCTCGAGCGGCTTGCCATCGGCAATACCCAATGGAATTCAAGCCGCAAAACGGCATGAACCAAGAAACCCGACGCTGAGATAAGCACACCATGGAATTTTTCAAGATACGCAAAGACATCCCGTTCATGCGCCACGCGTTGGTATTCAACGTGATCTCCATGATTACGTTTCTCCTCGCCGTTTTTTTTCTGGCGACCAAGGGGCTCAACTTCGGCGTGGACTTCACCGGTGGAACGGTGCTGGAAGTGAATTACCCGCAAACCGCCGATTTGCAGAAGATCCGCTCGGTGGTGCAGCAGAGCGGCTACGCCGACGTCACGGTGCAGAATTTTGGTGGCTCGCGCGATGTGCTGATCCGCCTGCCGGCCAAGGAGGCAGTGGGCGGCGCCAAGCTGGCCGACGCGGTGATGGGGGTCCTGCACCGCACAGACACCGCGGCGCAGCTGCGGCGTACCGAGTTTATCGGTCCGCAGGTTGGCCGCGAATTGTTCGAGAACGGTGCCCTGGCGCTACTGTTCGTATCCATCGGCATTGTGGTGTATCTGTGGTTTCGCTTCGAGTGGAAGTTCGGTGTGGCGGCGATCATTGCCAACTTGCATGACGTGGTGATCATCCTCGGTTTTTTCGCTTTTTTTCAGTGGGATTTTTCGCTCACTGTGCTGGCAGCGGTGCTCGCCATTTTAGGTTACTCCGTGAACGAATCGGTGGTGGTGTTCGACCGGATCCGGGAGAACTTTCGCAAGATGCGCGCGGCCAGCATACCGCAGATCATCGATAACGCGATTACCCGGACGATGTCGCGCACGATTATCACGCACGGCTGCACGCAGCTTGCAGTGCTATCCATGCTCGTCTTCGGTGGCGAGACACTGCACTATTTTGCATTGGCCCTGACCATCGGTATCCTGTTCGGCATTTACTCCTCGGTGCTGGTGGCCAGCCCGATCGTCATGTGGCTCGGCATATCGCGCGAGGACATGCTGCCGGCTAAAAAGGTGGGCGGTCAGGTGGATGACCGTCCGTAGCTTTTCTGCCGGCGGGCCGGTGTGATCCAGTGTAAAGCGCGCGCGCGCGGCACGGTTGCCGCTCTTGCCCTTACCGCTCGAGCTTGTTGCCGCTGATCCATTATTCGCGTGGCTTCGTCGGCCGTATCTTGGTCCCTTCATTTTGCATGTGTTAAACCTTAAGGGTTATACCAAATATACCAATTAGGTAAGAGGGGGATGCATGGTGACGTGGCAATCCTGGCTGTTCTGGCCTGACAATGTGGTTGCATCCATTTTTGTGCTGGCTTTGATTGCTCTGCCTTTTTTGTACGGCGCACGCACCCCGGTACACAGCACTATTCGTTCCCTCAGCCGCATGATCAGCAACCCGTTACGCATCACCGCACGCTGGCTGTTCGTTACCGCCCAAGAGTTACGCGCGCGCAATCAGATAGTCTTGCTCGCCCATGGCCGGGAAGAGGTGGGTAAGGCGATCGAACGTGAATTCGAACGCATAGCAAAGGTGGTGCAGCGCGATCTGCACGGTTATCCCACGCTGCAGCGCAAACTTATGGATGAGATCACGCGCATCGAGGAAGACTACCAGAAGTGTGGTGAGGTACCCTTGCCGCCGCCGGAATGGACCAAGGCGGTGGCCGCCATCGCTAAGATCAAGCCGTCAGGCGACGGCCTGGTGGAAAAGATACTGGACGACATAAGCGCGTCCATCGACAAAATCTACGACAAGGTGGTCGCCGAATATCGCCGTTCCTACGGCGAGCGGCATAAAATACTCAAGGGTTTCATGCCATTTTGGCGCTCGGTCGACCGAACCCTGACCCGCGTCGACCAGAACCTCACCAGCCTGCAGGTCACCGCCGGCAAGATCGATGCGCAGATCGACCGTTACAAGGAAATCAAATCCGGCGCCGACAAGGTCGAGCATGCCCTGACCGCCTCCGCCACCAATCAGTTCATCATCTCCGGTTTGGTCATGTTCATCGCCATCGGCGGCGCCTTCGTCAACTTCCTGCTGATCGAGCGTCCCATGTCCGCCATGGTGGGCGGCGGCGATTATATCTTCGGCAATCTTCAAACCTCGCAGATTGCCGCCATGGTGATCATCTTCTTCGAGACGCTCATGGGCTTGTTTCTCATGGAGTCCATGCGTTTTACCCATTTGTTCCCCCTGTCCAACATCGACGAGCGCATGCGCCGGCGCATGATGTTGATCTCCTTTACCATCCTGCTGATCCTGGCGGGGGTGGAGGTGGCGTTGGCGGTCATGCGCGATCTTATAGTGTCCGCGGACGTGGCCCTGAAGCAGGCCCTGGGCGGTGGGGTGGCCACGGCGTCGGTGGTGGATAACTGGGTAACCAAAATTCCCGCCGCCGGGCAGATGATCCTCGGTTTCATCCTGCCCTTTGCGCTGGCGTTTGTTGCGATTCCCCTTGAGTATTTTATTTACTCCGCGCGTACGGTTTCCGGGGCGCTGCTGGTCATGGGCATACGCGGCCTGGCCTTGCTGGCACGCACCATCGCGTCCACCGCCAAACAAGCCGGTCATACGCTGATTATGTTGTACGATGTAATTATTTTTCTGCCACTGGTGATCGAGCGCATTGTGAAGGCGTCCTTCGGCGCGCGCGCTACTGCCTTGCCGGCACCGGCCAAGTCCGGCGAGGTGGCGTCCTTTCCCAAACGCTCCACGAATCCTATGGACACCAGCGAGCGCAGCGCCAGCGGTGACCACACCTCATGAAAAAACTCATCCTGGGACTGTTGAGTGTCTTGATGCTGGCGGCCTGTAGCGACCGGCAGAGCCACGCCCATGCGGTGTATATGCTGGTGGATACCTCCGGCACCTATATGCAGGAGCTGGGCAAGGCGCGTCTGGTGATCAATTATCTGCTGGGCACCCTCAATCCCGGGGATACGTTGGCGGTGGCGGAGGTCAAGAGCCGTAGCTTCAGCGAGAAGGACATCATCGCGAAGGTGACCTTCGTGCGCGACCCACTGCAGGCGAATGCGCAAAAACGCGCTTTCGCTGAACAGATAGCGAAATTCAGCACCTCGACATCGGGTAAAAAGGGCAGCGCTTATACCGACATCACCGGCGGCATAATACAGGCGGCGCAATTTTTGAATGAGACTGGCGCCGCCCGCAAGAGCGTCCTGATTTTTTCCGACATGCAGGAGGAGCTCGATTATAAGACCGTGCGCGATTTTCCCATCAACCTCGCCGGCATCGATGTCATCGCATTGAACGTTACCAAGCTGACCACCGATAATGTCGATCCGCGCCGCTACCTCGATCGCCTCGCCTGGTGGGAGAAACGCGCGCGCTCGGCCGGTGCGACAGACTTCCGGGTGGTGAATGATATGGAACATCTGGAACGCGCTTTCGCCAGTAAGTGATTGTGGGGGAGGCATGACCCGCCGCATGTGCTACCTCGCCTTGATCGTCCTCTTTCCATCGCAGCCTAGGGGAATGAGGTGGACATCCGCTTACCCTCGCCTGCCCCGACGCTTCT
>JAYUFH010000294.1:0-1635 GCA_043738765.1 Pseudomonadota bacterium
TCGCGCCCCGCAAAAATGCCATCCGACAATCCCAAAAAGCAGACCTTCACGCGAACCCGTGTGTTGGAGGCCAACTTTATGGTCGCCATGCTGCAGCAATCCGTCTTGTATCTTTCAAATAGCAGGATCATTATCACCAGCGCTTATTTAGAGCTTTAGCGCGGCTCCGAAATTTCGTCGCATGGATAAAACTACAACATCAGGATCGGGGGATTGTCATGGAATTTACACCTCACAATCACGTTCGCTCGACGCACGTCTACACCCGCGTCGTGAGCGCTCTGGTAGTCGTCACGCTAATGGCAGGGTGCAGTAGCGCCGCCCGCGACGCGAGCACGCCTCCCGACCCTTCCAAAATAAACCCAGTGGCGCCTGCCACCACTCCCGGTGCAACGTTATTTAGCGTCGGCGGTTCAGTTAGTGGCCTGTTTGGCGGCGGCTTGGTATTGCAAAACAACGCTGGCGACAATCTTGGCGTCGGCAAGGATGGTGACTTCCAGTTCGCAACTTCGCTCGCCAAGGAGAGCGCCTACAAAGTTAACGTGCTCACGCAACCCAGCGCCCCCAGCCAAACCTGCGCCGTAACCCCCCAAGGCAGCGGCACCATCGTCGCGGCTAATATCACCGATGTCGCTGTTACCTGCAGCACGAACACCTACACCGTGACCGCCAGTGCGGGTGCTAACGGCACGATCAGTCTGGCCAACACCACAGTAGCTCACGGCGGAACGACCACTATTACCGTGACCCCGAACACCGGCTACACCGCCAGTATCAGCGGGTGCTTTGGTACCCCGATGGCCAATGTTGCCGGGCCCACCATCACGTATGTCACTGGCCCCGTCACTGCGGCCTGCACTGTCACGGCGAGCTTCACCATCATTGCCTATGCGGTCAGTGGCGCGGCCAACCCCGCGCTCGGCGGTACAGTGGCCACGACGACGCCCGCAGTGAACTACAACACCACGGCCAATTTCACAGTAACTGCGGCCACGGGTTACAAAATCGTCAGCGTCAGCGGGTGCGGTGGAGCACCGCTCGCCAATGTTGCCAGCCCCATCACGTATGCCACCGGACCTGTCACAGCGGCCTGTGCCGTGACGGCGAACTTCACCATCATTGTCTACGCGGTCAGTGGCGCGGCCAACCCCGTGCTCGGCGGTACGGTGACTACAACGACGCCCGCTGTGAACTACAACACCACGGCCAATTTCACGGTAACCGCAGCTACCGGTTACAAAATCGTCAGTGTCAGCGGGTGCGGTGGTGCACCGCTCACCAATGTTGCCAGTCCCATCACGTATGCCACCGGACCTGTCACAGCGGCCTGTGCCGTGACGGCGAGCTTTAGCCTCAACAGCTACACCGTCACAGCCACGGCGAGCGCTAACGGCGCGATCAATCCGGGCAGCGCCACGGTGAATCATGGGCTAACCACCAACTTTACCGTGACGCCGAGTGCGGGTTACACGGTGAGTGTTACCGGCTGTGGCGGTAAGCTTGCCAACGGCGTCTACACCACTGCCCCCATTACCAGTAGCTGCTCGGTCACGGCGCGCTTTGTGATCGTCGAGGCAGCCACGTCCATCACGGCCGGATACAGACACACCTGTGCGCTGACCAGCACCGGCGCAG
>JAYUFH010000295.1:0-1635 GCA_043738765.1 Pseudomonadota bacterium
CGCGACCGCGCCAGCGCGCCACACGCCAGGAAGCGCAGACACCTGCTGCTCGGCACCCGACAGCGTCGCCTCATCGAGCACGGCGATCTGGTGCAGGGAGTCCAGGTCCACGTGCCCCTCGGGCGTCAGTGGCATGGTGGGGATGGCCACCACTGCCGGGACCGCGACGCCGGCGCCGAGACGATCCATCAGAGACTGCCGCAGCCGCGACAGTGAGAACGCGCCCATCGGAACGACGTAGGCCACGGCGTCAACGCGCCCGGAGGTCGATTCGCGTGCCGACACGGCGCAATCGAACACCGTCGGGTCCTGACGCAGGGCGGCATCAATGATTTCGTAAGTCATCTGGCAGCTCATTACTGTCCGGTTAACTGCGGCGCGCCGCGCCAAACTCGATGCTTCGCCCTTCACCTGTCCTCAGGTCTTGTCGTTCTCGCTCTACGAA
Source organism: Pseudomonadota bacterium (assembly GCA_043738765.1). Taxonomy (GTDB): domain Bacteria; phylum Pseudomonadota; class Gammaproteobacteria; order Acidiferrobacterales; family UBA6901; genus JANNJF01. The sequence continues at coordinate 446 of JAYUFH010000295.1, forward strand.
AATACACAGGTTCGATGGGTCGAGTCAAGTAGAGGCACTTCGGGCGATCCCCAAGAATTCGCTGCCGCCTCTTTCGGACGAGTTGCTGGCGAATGCGCGAAGGATGTTTGATATTTGCAGAAATGTTGAATCTGGGCAACGGCGGCGATTTGCGCCGCGCTGTCGTCCACTGTCTTTTCATGCGCCCGCTTCGTGAAGGCCAGGCCCACCGGGCGGTTCACGCCGGTGTGCCCCGTGGTTCGACAAACACCGCGGCCGGCCTCCAGTAACTTTGGCCTTGCTTCACCGCAATTTGCCCATTCATCCAAATTTCGGGCGAGCTGCAGGTCGTCGTTGAGTGATACTGGCTTGCACTTTAAACTGCACTCCGCAGGAATAGCGCGGTCCGAGCCGAAGCACAGTTTTTTTAGATTAGGGATGTACAGATCGGCGCGCAGCACCGTCAAAAAATCGCACACACAACATGGCTGTTGATTCCAACGTGTTCAGATCCGCGCGGCGGCGGCTGTCGGCGCCGTTGCGGCGGCATCTGACGAATCTGGCGTGGCGCCTGATCGCCTTGTTCCACTGGCTGGTCCGCTTCACGCGCGACGGTCGGGTGAATTTCTTTCCCGTATCGCGGTTGGCCTGGTCCGGCGCGATGGAGACCGACTGGCCATTGGTGCGCGCTGAACTGGACGCCGTGATGGTGAAGCTGCACGAGGTACCCAACGCTCAGGACACCTACGCGGGCCAGGAGGCCCTGGCCACCGACGATCAGTGGAAGACCTTCACGCTGTGCCGTGGCATGAACCAGTTCGTCGACGACAACTGCCGCCGCTGCCCGCAAACCCACCGGCTGCTGCGTCAGGTCCCCGGCCTGGTGCACGCGATGTTCTCGATCCTCGCCCCTGGCAAGCACATACCGGCGCACCGGGGTGCCTATGGTGGCCTGATCGATTGCCACCTCGGCCTGCTGGTGCCACAGCCGGCAGAGCAGTGCCGCATCCGCGTCGGCGACGAGCATCGCCACTGGCGTGAGGGCAAGCTGCTGGCCTTCGACGACTCGCACGAACACGAGGTGTGGAACGACACCACCGGCCCACGTGCGGTGCTGTTGATGTATGTCGTCCGGCCACTGCCGTTCCCCCTGGACCGCATCAACATGGGGATCATGCGCCTCGTGTCCAAGGTGATTTGAGTCTACGGAA
>JAYUFH010000296.1:0-4379 GCA_043738765.1 Pseudomonadota bacterium
GGCCTTTACACGCATCGTGCAGGCGTTGGATATTTTTTGTGACAAAGTATCGCAAGACGACGACATCAGTCTCGTAGAGGTACCCTGTTCGATTGACGCCCTGGATACGCAATCACTGCAACCCGTTCACTTCAAAACCGCTGGAGACGGGTGTACTGGCAATGTCGCATGGCATTGGTCGATAGAATTGCGTGCAACCAGTTTAAAGACGGTAGACCCGGTACCGGTTGCCATCAATCTATGTCAGGAGTTATCGGGAAAAAACTTCCCGCACTCATTGCTGTTTACCATATTGCACGAGCTTTACACCAATGCCCTCGACCACGGCGTGCTGGAGATCGATTCCTCCTTAAAGAATTCAGGCGCCGGTTTCGAGCGTTACTATCGGTCGCGCGAAGACCGCCTGGCGTCTATTGATGAAGGTTATGTGCGCATCTATCTGGAATTCCTGCCAGCCGGGGCGGTGAGGCGATTGCGTATCATAGTCGAGGACAGCGGTGCAGGTTTTGCCTGGCGCTCAATACTCAACGATACCGGCAATGCCGGTGACCTGTGTGGCCGTGGTATCCGGTTGGTGAGCAGCCTGTGCGAATCGCTGAGCTATGAAGGGTGCGGCAACCGCGCAGAGGCGGTGTACGTGTGGAATGGTTAGCGACTCACGGCCAAGTCTCTATGTTGTCTATCTCTATTTTGTGAGAGGTTCTGAAGAACAAGAATGTCTTGCTATGGTCGGTAGACGCTGATTTGCATCACTACTATCCTCAAGGAGGAGTAATGTCACATGTTATCGTTTCAGCGCCACCCATCGACGACCCTGCGTGTGACCCGCTGCATCGGGTTGAGGCCAGCGATGTACTGGTGAGTTACCTCGCCCAGATCGGCGTCGAGCATGTGTTTGGAGTACCGGGCGGCGCTATAGAACCTTTGTACAACGCCCTGGCACGCAGTGCACGCCAGGGCGGCCCGCGCGCGGTCGTGGCGCGTCATGAAACTGGTGCGGCGTTCATGGCGGACGGCTATGCGCGCGAAACCGGAGGACTGGGTGTCTGTTGCGCCACCACCGGACCCGGCGCCACGAACCTGCTGACCGGCGTCGCGTCCGCCTACCAGAATAATATTCCCCTGCTTGTCATCACCGCCCAAACAGCGTTGCCGACGTTTGGGAAGGGTGCGTTTCAGGAATCGTCGTGTACCGGCATCAACACGCTGGCGATATTTGAGTGTTGCACGGGTTACAACTCGCTGGTTTCACACCCAGAGCAATTTGAGTCGAAACTCATCGCCGCGATCATGACGGCTTGGCGTTCGCGGACCACGGCGCATCTCAGCGTGCCCCTCGACATTTTACGCGGACCGGCGCCCTTGGGCAGGGTTTCCTCCGATCTTACGAAATTGTTGTCGCCGTCAAACTTGTTTGATGCCTCGGCAGCGCCACTGCTCGACCGGTATTTGCAGGCAGCGAGAAACCCGGTGCTGCTAGTCGGTGGAGGCTGCGTGGAGGCGATGGATACGATACTTGAGTATGCGCTGCGCATCGACGCACCCGTCGTAACGACCCCGCATGGAAAAGGTCTGGTCAATGCTTTTCATCCGCAGTACCACGGGGTATTTGGCTTTGCCGGGCACCGCAATGCCTATGCGCTGCTGGCGGACCCGTCAACGGATCTGATTCTGGCTGTCGGTACCCAGCTGGGCGAATGGGACAGCTGTGGATGGGACGAAAAGGCCATCCTTAACAACCGTCTTATACAGATCGACGCCACGGATGCGTATTTTTCCCGCGCCCCGATGGCGCGTTTACAGGTGCAAGGCAGGATACTCGCGGTTTTTGAATATCTGCTCCAGCAGTGTCGCGCGAATCCACCTGTCTCACTGAAGACCCCGGTCGCCGCCCAGAAGTCCTGCGCGCGCTTCCCGCAAGGCGCGCGCATAGCGCATGCAGACACGGGCGCGCCGCATCCCTATCGGCCATACCAGATCACGCTCGATGACGAAGCCAAATGCCATGACGATTCAGTGCCGCTCAAACCGCAGAGGCTGATGCGCGAGCTGTCGCATCGGTTTCCGTTCAGCACCCGGTTTCTCGCTGACACCGGGAACAGTTTTGCATGGGCCATTCATTACCTGCACCCGTTCGACCGGCGGCAGTCAGGTCGGCGTCCGGCGTCCGCGGGAATCTTTCGTACCGCCATGGAGTTTGCATCCATGGGGTGGGCCATCGGTGCCGCCATCGGCACTGCCCTGGCTGGCCGCGAACGCCCGGTCGTGTGCATCGTGGGCGACGGCAGCTTTCTGATGAGTGGGCAGGAGTTGACGGTGGCGGTGCAGGAGAAACTAACGGTGATCTTCGTCATCCTCAACGACAGCGCTTTGGGAATGGTCAAGCATGGTCAGCGCCTAGCGGGTGCTGAGCCGGTCGGTTTCGAGTTGCCCGCGGTGGATTATAGCGCCATGGCCAGGGCCATGGGTGCACAGGCCTACACTATCCGTACGCCGGATGACCTCGTCCAACTCGACATCGATGAGCTGTGCCGGTATCCCGGGCCTACGCTGCTCGATATACAAATCGACAAAGAGGAGACCCCGCCGATACATGCGCGTGTGAATGTGCTGCGCATGCCGAGGATCGAGGCCACGACCGGTGCTACCGAAGGGAGTCGGCGATGAGCGAAAAGACCGAGGTCATACACAGCAAAATCTGGCGTGAGGTGGCGGAAGGCGACAATCCCTTCGCGGCCGCGACCTGCTATTGCAGCGGCTATGATGTCTATGGCGAACTGCTGGGCCGCGCGAGCTGGATCGAATATTTGTACTTGCTGTTCACGCGTGAGCGGCCGACTGCCGCGCAGGCACGGTTGCTTGAGGGCTTGGCAGTGGCGCTCGCCAACCCCGGGCCGCGCGACCCGAGTGTGCATGCGGCGATGAGCGCAGGCGTGGGCGGTTCCACGCATGCCTCGTGTCTCATGGCGGCCCTGGCGGCGGGTGCCGGTCAGCTCGGCGGTGCGCACGAGGTGGCTATCGCCATGGAGTATTGGCAACTCTGCGGACAGGACCTGGGCGCCTGGTGCGAGCGCTTGCGCAATCCACCGCAGGAGGAGCGCGCCGATATCTGGTCGCCGATGGAACACCCCCCCGGTTTCGACCCGCACGCCGCGCGCTGCGCGACACCGGTGCGCCAGGTACTCGCACATCTTGCAACCTGTAGTCCGGGCACAACGCTGCCATGGCTGCGGGCGCAACGTGCGGCACTCGAAGACGCGGCCGGTTGTCCGCTGGGCCTGTCCGGCGTGGCGGCCGCTGCGTTGATCGATCTCGGGTTCGGCGCCGCCTCCGGTGAGATGTTGGTCTTGATGTTGCGCCTGCCCGGCGCGGCGGCGCACGCCTTGGAACAGGAAGAACTTGGTTGGCGGCACTTCCCCTTTTTCCATGGTGGACTGAAACTCATCGACGACCCCGGACCCCGCTCCGGCCACCCGGCTGCGGCGGAGGAGACCGCATGAGCGGACCCGAACGGCTTCTGGAGGCGGAGAACAACTGGGTGACTCGCATGGGCGCCTGGTTTCCCGGTGAACGCGTGGTATTTCGCGGTCAGGACCTGCATGTCGATCTCAAGGACATGAGTTGGATGGAGCTTTACCTTTTCTCCATCACCGGACGGCGTTTTACCGGGGCGCAGCTCACAGTGCTCAATGCGATCTGGACGTATACCAGTTTTCCCGAGCCCAGGCTTTGGAACAATCGCGTCGCGGCGCTGGCCGGCACGGCGCGCAGCACCGGTGCGCTTGGTGTCGTCGCCGGCATGGCGATTTCTGAGGCATCTATTTATGGGCTCCGTCCTTGTATCAGGGCGATCGATTTTCTCCAGCACGCGAAGCAACACCTGGACACCGGAGAAACGCTAATCGAAGTGATCGAGGAAGAGCTGCGCCGCTATCGCAGCATCGCCGGATTCGGTCGCCCGATCACGCGTACTGACGAGCGCATCCCATATATGCATAGGTTGTTGCGCGAGACAGGCATGGACCTGGGCGCCTATGTTTGTTTGGCTTCCGATATTGAGACGCTGCTGCAAGAAGGCAGATGGCGCTGGAAAATGAACATAGCGGCACTCTGCGCGGCCATTACCGCAGACATGGGGTTTACGCCGCGCGAGCATTACCTGTTTCTGATACCTTGTTTCGTTGCTGGAATGCTGCCGTGTTTGATCGAGGCCTCGGAAAAGCCCGAAGGTACTTTCTTCCCGCTGCGTTGCGAACGCCTGGCCTATGAAGGTCAACCGCTCCGGCGCTGGGATGAACGCGACGATGCATATACGAATGCGTTGCCTCCTTAGCGGGGCCAATGAGTTTAACCATCGCAGGGCAAGGAGTTTTGTATGC
>JAYUFH010000297.1:0-30016 GCA_043738765.1 Pseudomonadota bacterium
CCATCCGGCCAGTGCATCTGGCCGGCAGCGTCGAGACTCAGCGTATGGCCGGGAAAGGCGAACAGGATATCGTAACGGGCCTGGGGCGTGCCGTGGGCGACGCTTTCCAGCAAATGCGGATAACGTTGGGGATGGGCTTGATGCAACCGTGCCAGGTCGGGAAAGGTGTTCAATGTGTGTATCACACAATTCCCCGACATGGATGGGATCTGCGCCGTCGGCGTCACACCAAGCGGCGCATCACCAGCGTGCCGTTGGTGCCGCCAAAGCCGAAGGAATTGGATAAGGCCACGTCGATGCGCATCTTGCGCGCGGTGTTCGGTACATAGTCGAGATCGCACGCAGGGTCTGAATTAAACAGGTTGATGGTGGGCGGCGCGATCTGGTGCTGGATGGCCAGTACGGTGTAGACCGCCTCCACGCCGCCGGCAGCCCCCAGCAGGTGGCCAACCATGGATTTTGTCGAACTCATGGCAATCTTGTATGCGTAGTCACCGAAGGTGGCCTTAACTGCGTTGGTCTCGGCCTTGTCGCCTTGGGGCGTGGAGGTGCCGTGGGCGTTGATGTAGTGCACCTGGTCGGTGTTGATGCCGGCGTTGCGCAAGGCGTTGCGCATGCAGCGTGCCGCACCCTCGCCGCCTTCCGAGGGGCTGGTCATGTGATAGGCGTCGCCACTCATGCCGAAGCCGGCCAGTTCCGCGTATATTTTGGCGCCGCGTCGACGCGCGTGCTCCAGCTCCTCCAACACCACGATGCCGGCGCCCTCACCCATGATAAAGCCGTCACGATCGCGATCCCATGGACGGCTGGCCGTGGCGGGATCGTCGTTGCGTCCACTCAGGGCGCGGGCATTGCCGAAACCGACGATGCCGGTGGGTGTGATGGCCGACTCGGCGCCGCCGGCGACCATGACATCGGCGTCACCGTATTCGATCAAACGAGCGGCATCGCCGATGGCATGTGTCGCGGTGGAACAGGCAGTGGCCATAGCAAGGTTCGGTCCCTGCAGGCCGAACATGATCGAGAGATTTCCCGAAATCATGTTGATGATGCTCATGGGGATGTAAAAAGGCGAAATTCGGCGGTGACCTTTTTCCAGAAGGGTGCGTGTGCCGGTCTCAATGGTGTTCAGGCCACCGATACCGGACCCAATGTGCACACCGATGCGTTCGGCATTGGCGCTGGTGACTTCCAGTCCGGAATCCTTGATGGCATCGATGCCCGCGGCCATGCCGAGCTGAATGAAGCGGTCCATCTTGCGCGCTTCTTTTTCCGTCATGTAACGGGTGGGATCGAAGTCTTTGACTTCGCCGGCGATGGTGCAGGGAAATCCGCTGGCATCGAACCGCGTAATGGTGCTGATGCCGTTTTTCCCGGCAATGATGTTGGCCCAGTTTTGTTCGACGCTGTTGCCCAGCGGAGAAATAATTCCCATGCCGGTAATGACGACTCGTCGCTTAGTCAAATTATCCGCCCCCATGTCGCCACGACACGCCCGGCCTGACCTGCATACAGGTGGTTCAGGCTTGCGCGATCAACCCATCGATATTCAAAATAAATCAAAGGGCCGCTCCCACAAATGTGGTCAGCGGCCCCTGATGACAACGACATCGACCTATTTCAGGTTCGCGTTGATGTAGTCGATCGCCTGCTTGACGGTGGTGATTTTTTCCGCCTGCTCGTCGGGAATTTCGCAATCGAATTCCTCTTCCAGAGCCATCACCAGTTCCACGGTGTCCAGAGAGTCCGCGCCCAGATCATCGACGAAAGACGATTCCTTGGTAACTTCACTTTCGTTGACACCCAACTGCTCCACGACGATTTTCATGACGCGTTCATCTACACTGCTCATAGCTGCGATATCCTCCACACTGATTGCTTAAAAATAAGTTCACTAAAATTAAGTTCATTGGCCCCGTGAGGCCGCATAGTTAACACAATTCCCGAAACCAAGTCCACCCGCAACGTCAGGCGTTAATTCATAAACATGCCTCCATTGACATGTAGGGTGGTGCCGGTGATGTAGGCCGCCTGGGGTGAGGCCAGGAAGCCCACGGCGGCCGCGATCTCTTCCGGCAGGCCCAATCGGCCCAGGGGAATCTGCTGCAGTAGCAAGGTCTTCTGCGCGTCTGGCAGGGATCGGGTCATGTCGGTGTCGATGAAACCCGGCGCCACGGCATTGACGGTGACGTGGCGGCCTCCGATTTCCCGCGCCAACGCCCGGGTGAATCCCATTACCCCGGCCTTGGCGGCAGCATAGTTGGCCTGGCCGGCATTACCGGTGGAGCCAACCACCGAGGCGATACTGATGATACGGCCTTTGCGTGCCTTGGTCATGGGCCGGATACAGGCCTTAGACATACGGTAGACGGACTTGAGGTTGGTTTCCATAATGACGTCCCAGTCTTCGTCGTTCATGCGCATCAGGAGGTTATCACGAGTGATGCCCGCATTATTCACTAAAATCGTGGGTGCCCCCGGGCCTGCTTGCATGGCGGCGAGGAGCGCCTCGATGGAGGCCGGGTCGTTCACATCCAGGGCCATGCCCTCACCTTTTATATCGGCGTCTTTCAATGATTTAGATATCTTTTCTGCACCATCACTTGAAGTTGCGGTGCCGACAACGATCGCACCCTGCTTGCCCAATTCCAGTGCAATGGCGAGCCCGATACCCCGGCTGGCGCCAGTGACCAGTGCAATTTCGTTCTCTAGAGACATGTCGAATCTCATTTATTTACAGATTTAAGCGTCGGCGCCCAGGGCCGCCAAGGCCTGGGCGAGGCTTTCCGGGTCGAACACCGGCAAGGTCTGCGTTGTTTTGTCGATGCGTTTGTTCAGCCCCGTCAGCACCTTGCCCGGACCGCATTCTACCAGCTTATGCACGCCATCGGCGGCGATTTTTTGGATGGTCTCCACCCAACGAACCGGTGCTTCAATCTGGCGCACTAAGGCGGCGCGGATAGCTTGGGGGTCGGTTTCCCCCTGGACGCAGGCATTGTGGATCACGGGGATGCGCGGTGCGCGGAAGTCGACCTGGGCGAGGCGCTCGGCCATGCGCAGTGCGGCCGGATGCATCAGGGAACAATGGGAAGGGACACTGACGGGCAGTATCAGGGCACGTTTGGCGCCGGCTGCCAGGGCCTGTACCACAACCCGTTCCACAGCAGCGGCGGTCCCGGCCACCACGACTTGGCCGGGAGAATTATAGTTAACGGCCTCCAAGACCTCCCCTTCGGCCGCCTGGGCGCAAACGTCGCGCACGGCCTGGTCTTCAAGACCCAAAATAGCCGCCATGCCGCCTTGTCCCGAGGGCACTGCCTCTTGCATGTAGCGACCACGGTCAGCCACCAGTTTGACGGCATCAGTGAAGGTAATGGCATCGGCACAGGTCAGAGCGGTGTATTCCCCCAGGCTATGGCCCGCTAGTACCACCGGTTGGGGACCTGCCAGTTCCTGCCATACTCGCCAGACGGCGACCCCTACCACCAGCATGGCCGGTTGGGTGTGTTGGGTCTGGTTGAGCACAGTTTCCGGTCCCTGGAACACCAGCTGCCAAAGATCATAGCCGAGCACATCCGAAGCCTCGGCAAAGGTCGCAGCGACCGTGGGATAAGCCGCGTGCAGGGCATTCAGCATGCCCGCCGACTGGGAACCTTGTCCGGGAAATACAAATGCAAGTTTCATTCTGTTAACCGAACTTTTAAAGATAGTATTTGTAGAGTGGGCATCGCCCACCACTCGTGGCTTAAGAAATCCATTTAGTATTTCATCAGCACCGAACCCCAGGTAAAGCCACCACCGAAGGCCTCCATGAGGATGATTTCTCCTCGTTGGATGCGCCCGTCACGTACTGCCTGGTCAAAGGCCAGGGGAATGGAGGCAGCAGAGGTGTTGCCATGACGATCCACGGTCACCACCACGTGGTCCATGGAGATGCCGAGTTTTTTCGCCGTGGCCGCGATGATGCGGATATTGGCCTGATGCGGGACTAACCATTGTATATCACTTTTTTGCAGGCCACTGGCCTCGAGGGTTTCATCGACAATGCGGCCAAGGGTGTTGACGGCGACTTTAAACACCTCGTTGCCCTGCATCTGGACAAAGGCCTGGTTGTTCCTGACCTTGTCATAACCTTGGGAAATGCCTGAGGGTACGGTCAGGAGTTCTTTATATTGGCCATCGGCATGCAGGTGCGACGAGATGATGCCGAGCTTGCGACTGGCCTCGACGATCACCGCACCGGCACCGTCGCCGAACAATACGCAGGTGCCGCGATCACTCCAGTCCACGATGCGCGACAGGGTTTCCGCTCCGATGACCAGGGCATACTTAGAAGAGCCGCTGCGGATAAATTTATCGGCTATCCCTAAGGCATAGACGAACCCGGTACACACCGCCTGGATGTCGAAGGCCGGACAACCATGAATACCGAGACGTTCCTGCAACAGGCACGCGGTGCTGGGAAATACCCGGTCGGGGGTGGTGGTGGCGACAATAATAAGGTCGATGGCGTCGGGCTCAATGCCCGCCGCCTCGATGGCACGGTGCGCCGCCTGCTCCGCCAGGTCACAGGTGGTCTCGTTCTCCGCGGCGATGTGGCGTTGGCGTATGCCGGTGCGGGTAAATATCCACTCGTCCGTGGTATCGACCATTTTTTCCAGATCGGCGTTGGTCAGGGCGCGCGCCGGGAGATAGCTCCCGGTGCCTAGAATGCGGGAATACGTCATACCGGGACGCCGCTCGGCTGCATCGAGGCCAGCTTGCTGCCTATGAGTTGCGGGACCTGATTGCGCACCTCGGAGATGGCCACTTGCACGGCAAATTCAAAAGAATGGGTATCCGCGTTGCCGTGGCTTTTGATCACGATCCCGGTGAGCCCCACGAGGGTACCCCCGTTATATTGGCGGTGATCGACTTTTTTACGAAAAGGCTTGATGACAGGCAGGACGATGAGACCGGCGATACGGGTAAAGACATTACGCATGAACGCCTCTTTCATCAGCTGGGCAATCATGCGCGCCACACCTTCGCTCGCCTTCATGGTGATATTGCCGACGAAACCGTCACACACGACCACGTCCGCATTACCGGTGAATATCTCGTCGCCCTCGACGTAGCCGCCGTAATTCAACTCGCTATTGCGGAACAACTCCGCCGCTTTTTTTACCGTTTCATTGCCTTTGATGTCTTCCACACCGATGTTGAGCAGGCAGACCTTGGGATTCACCTTGTGCTCGAGGGCACCCACCAACAACGAGCCCATGATACCGAATTGCAGGAGTTGTTCGGGGGTTGAATCCACATTGGCGCCGAGATCCAGCATGTGCACGTGGCCGTGCATCGTGGGCAAGGCGGTGATGATCGCCGGACGGTCGATACCGGGCAGAGTTTTCAGGACGAAACGCGCAGTCGCCATAAGGGCGCCGGTATTGCCGGCACTGACACAGGCCTGAGCGGTGCCGTCTTTGACGAGATTGATAGCCACACGCATCGACGAATCCTTCTTCGACCGCAACGCATGTGCCGGCGGCTCGTCCATGCCGACCAGTTGAGATGCCGGATGTATCGTCAGCCTTTCACCTTCGTCGTTGCCGTGCTGGGCGAGCTCGGCGCGGATAAGATCCGGTGGTCCGACCAGGATCAGCTTGAGGTCCGTCTGCTTGTCCAGCATGCCCAGGGCCGCTGGTATGGTCACCTTCAGACCATGGTCGCCGCCCATGGCATCTAACGCAATGGTGATCATCAGGAACGCATTACCTCAGGCTGAATGGTTCGATCCGGGATCGGTTCAGTCTGCTTTGGTTTCAACGACCTTGCGACCACGATAAAAACCGCTGGCGCTGATGTGGTGACGGCGATGGGTTTCCCCACTGGTGGGCTCGATGGACAGGTGGGTTTTCTTGAGTGCATCGTGTGAACGACGCATGCCTACCTTTGAAGGGGTTTTACGACTTTTCTGCACAGCCATGGGTAATCCTCTTTGAAAAAGTGTAATTCTATCAGAAACAGCCCACCCTAACAGGTCGATTGATAAGTCCATTCCTGGACCGGGCAGGTTGCTTTCAACCACCTGCTATTCCCGGTTGCGGAGCTTTTCCAGCACCGCAAAGGGGTTGGGTTTGTGCGTTTTTGCCTCAATCCGCCTTGCTTTGCTCGGTGGCCATGTTTCGGCTATACATTCCCCGGCTGCATGCTTGGGCATCATGGGCATAGCCAGCAATAACTCATCCTCCACCCAGGACGCCAGACACCAATCCGCCCCCACCGCCAAGGGTTCGGCTTCTTCCGGTACGCCCGCTTGTGGCTCGTCGGGGCGAAACAACGCCAGCACCGGCTCCGCCCACACCTCTACTTCCATGGGTTGCAGGCAACGCTGACACACCAAGCGTAGCCTAGCCTCGATCCTGGCGCGCAAAAACCGCAGTCCATGGGGTGCCCGCGCGAATTTCAGGTCGACGGTGGCCATGCCCTCGCTGGCGGACGCCAGCCGCGGCATGTCCCGCAGTGGGAGTTCGCCGGTCAGGCGCACGCCCTGTTCCGCTAGCGGTATCGGGTCTATCGTCTCGGGTAGGCGGCCGAACATAAGCCGCGCATCATATAATCGACGGTAACGCCTGTCAAAATAAGCGGGGATCTCCAGTGTGCGCAGCCCACGGGGTGCGGTTGACAGTTTTGCCCGCATTCCGTAAAAGATTAGACAGAGCCATAGCCTGTCTCCTGTGCTTTGAACGTAAACTATTGTTTTGCATCACCCGTCACAGCGCAACCCACGGAGCCTGCATTGATCAACAAGATACTCGTCGCCAACCGCGGGGAAATCGCAGTGCGCATCGTGCGCGCCTGCGCCGAGCTCGGCATCACCTCCGCGGCCATCTATTCCGATGCCGACCGTAGCGCCCTGCACGTAAAAAAAGCCGACGAGGCCTATAACATCGGCCCGGACCCCGTGGGCGGCTACCTGAATGCCCACCGGATCGTGAACCTGGCAGTGTCCGTCGGTTGCGATGCCCTGCATCCGGGTTACGGCTTTCTCTCGGAAAACCCCCTCATCGCGGAAATTTGCGCACGCCGCGGTATTTTATTCATCGGTCCCTCGGCGGACGTGATCCGCCGCATGGGTGACAAAATCGCGGCGCGCCAGGGCATGATCGCCGCCGGTATCCCGGTGGTACCCGGCAGTGACGCCAGCCTCGAGGATCTAACGGAGGCCGTGGCCTTAAGCAAACGCATCGGCTACCCGGTGATGCTCAAGGCCACCAACGGCGGCGGCGGACGCGGCATACGCCGTTGCAACAACGAAGACGAGTTGCGGCGCAATTTCGATCGCGTGGTGTCCGAGGCCACTAAGGCCTTCGGCTCCGCCGATGTGTTCCTGGAAAAATTTGTCGCCTCCCCGCGTCACATCGAGGTACAGATCCTCGGCGACCGTTTCGGTAACGTGGTGCATTTATTCGAACGGGATTGCTCCATCCAGCGCCGCCACCAGAAGCTGGTGGAGATCGCGCCCTCGCCGCAACTGAGCGAGGTGCAACGTACCCAGGTGTGCGATCTGGCAGTGCGCGCGGCGCGCGCCGTGGGTTATCAAAATGCCGGCACGGTGGAATTTCTCCTCGACCCGCAGGACAATTTTTATTTCATGGAGATGAACACCCGCCTGCAGGTGGAGCACACCGTCACCGAACAGATCACTGGCGTGGACATTGTGCAGGAACAGATACAGATCGCCGACAGCAAGCCCTTGAGCTATCGGCAGGAGCAGATCCAGCGGCGCGGTTATGCCGTGCAGTTCCGCATCAATGCCGAGGATCCGAAAAACGATTTCCTGCCAAACTTCGGACGCATTACCCGCTACTACGCGCCGGGCGGTCCGGGGGTGCGCACCGACGCGGCCATTTACACCGGCTACGAATTTCCACCGCACTACGATTCCCTGTGCGCTAAGCTCACCATCTGGGCGCTCACCTGGGAAAAGGTCATCGCCCGTTCAGCGCGCGCCTTGCGCGACATCGGTGTCTCGGGGGTGAAGACCACCATTCCCTATCATCTGGAAATTCTCAAGACAGCGGAATTTCAAGAGGGTAAGTTCGATACCGGATTTGTTGAGCAGCATCCAGAGCTGATCAACTACGTCCTGCGGCGGCCCCCCGCACATCTGGCCGCGGCCATTGCCGCCGCTATCGCCGCACACCACGGCCTGTAACGACAAGGAACGCAGACCATGGCCTCCCACAAAGTCCATATTACCGAATTAGTTCTGCGCGACGCGCACCAATCGCTCATCGCCACGCGTCTGCGTACCGAGGACATGCTGCCTATCTGCAGCAAGCTCGACAAGCTGGGCTATTGGTCCATCGAGGCCTGGGGCGGTGCGACCTTCGATGCCTGTGTGCGTTTTCTGCAAGAGGACCCGTGGGAGCGTCTGCGCAAACTCAAGATGGCCCTGCCCAACACCCCGATACAAATGTTATTGCGCGGCCAGAACCTGCTCGGCTACCGGCATTATTCCGACGACGTGGTGCGCACCTTTGTGCAGAAGGCGGCGGAAAACGGTGTGGATGTGTTTCGCATTTTCGATGCCATGAACGACTTGCGTAACCTGAAGGTATCCATCGACACCGTGATCGCCTCCGGTAAACATGCCCAGGGCGCCATCTGCTACACCACCAGCCCGGTGCACACCATCGCACATTTCGTGCAGCAGGCCGTGGAGCTGGAGGCCATGGGTTGCCATTCGATCTGCATTAAAGACATGGCTGGACTGCTCACGCCAGCGCGCGCCACTGAACTCTTCACGGCGCTGCGCAAGTCCGTCAAACTTCCCCTCGCCTTCCACTCCCACACCACGGTCGGCGTCGCCAACATCAGTATGTATCAAGCGGTGGCCTGCGGCTGCCGTCACGTGGATACCGCCATCAGTTCCCTGTCCTGGGGCACCAGCCACTCGCCCACGGAAAGCATGGTGGTGGCATTTAGCGATACGCCCTACGCCACAGGTCTTGATTTGCCGCTGCTTCAGGACATCGGGCTGTATTTTCACGCGGTGCGCAAAAAATATCATCAGTTCGAAAGCGAGTTCAGTGGCATCGACACACGGGTACAGGTCAACCAGGTGCCCGGTGGCATGATCTCCAACCTGTCGCATCAACTCAAAGAGCAAGGCTCGCTCAACCGCATGAATGAAGTGCTGGCGGAAATTCCCCGGGTGCGCGAGGACCTGGGTTATCCGCCCCTGGTGACGCCGACATCGCAGATACTCGGCACCCAAGCGGTGTTCAATGTCCTGACAGGCCAGCGCTACAAGAGCATTACCAACGAAGTGAAGATGTATCTGCAGGGACGTTACGGCCGCGCACCGGGGGCAATCAACGAGGCTGTGCGCAAAATGGCCATTGGCGACGACGAGGTCATCAACTGCCGGCCGGCGGACCGGCTCAAGCCGGAAATGGAACGCCTAACACAAGGTATCGGCGATCTGGCCAAGTCCACTGAAGATGTGCTGACCTACGCCATGTTTCCGGATGTCGGACGTACCTTTCTGGAGGCGCGTGCCAACGGCACGCTGTCCTTGGATGCCTTGCAACCCGTCCCCGGCACTGCCACTGCGACCGCGAGCACCTCCACGGCCCCGACGGATTTCAATGTGACTGTGCATGGCGAGACTTATCATCTCAAGATCACCGGCGCCGGACACCGTAGCGAGGAACGCCGTCCATTCTACGTGACGGTGGATGGTATGCCGGAGGAAATCCTGGTGGAGACCCTGGGGGAGATCATACCCATGGACGAAGGGACGGGCGGCATGCGCACTACTGGCAAAGTGTCGCGCCGCCCCAAGGCCAACCAGGAAGGTCATGTCACCAGCTCCATGCCTGGCACCATCGTCGATGTCATGGTGAAGGTCGGTGACAAAATCAAGGCCGGCGATCCGGTGTTGGTGATCGAGGCCATGAAAATGGAAAACGAGGTGCCGGCCACAGTCACCGGTAGCGTCACCGCGGTGAACGTCGCTAAGGGCGATAGCGTCAACCCGGATGAAGCCTTGATCGAGATCGCCTAACAACAAAATGGCATTTGAACCGCCAAGGACACCAAGAAAATCAGAACGTGATAAAGGTAATCATGCCTCACCCAACGGGTGAGGCACTTCTTGGATTCTTAAAGTCTTAAAATACACTTGGCGTTCTTGGGAACTTGGCGGTTAGACTGCTTTTTTCTAAGATCATCATCTCCCCACCACCCACCCAACATATTCTGCGAACGTTTATGCCTGCACCCACACTGATACTCGCTTCATCATCGCCTTATCGCAAAGAGCTCTTGCAGCGCCTGCGCCTGGATTTTCAGGTCGTAGTGCCGGACGTTGACGAAACCCCGCGAACACAGGAAACACCTCAAGCACTGGTAGAACGCCTGGCCGTTGCCAAGGCCCAGGCGGTGGCGGCGAAACATCCGGGTTCTCTCGTCATCGGATCCGACCAGGTGGCGGTGCACCAGGGGAAGATCGTCGGCAAGCCGCATACGCACGAGCGTGCCGTCGCCCAGTTGCGTGCCGCCTCCGGCACCGAGGTGGTGTTGCATACCGGTCTGGCTTTGGTGAATGCGGACACTGGCAATATCCAAAGTGAGGTGGTGCCTTACCGGGTGGTCTTCCGCAATCTGTCGGATGCGCAAATCGAAAACTACCTGAGACGCGAACAACCCTACCACTGTGCCGGCAGCGTCAAGTCCGAGGGACTGGGCGTGGCTTTGTTGGTGCGCTTCGAGGGCGATGATCCGGCGACACTTATTGGGCTTCCCCTCATACGCCTGGTGCGTATGCTGGAAAACGAAGGTGTTCAGGTCGTTTGATGGCTCAGCGGCCCAGCCAGCACTCCCGCCGTCTATACTACTAACAAGCAATCGACACCTGGTGGCGGAGACAACCGATGGCGCTTAAACCGATACACAACAATCCCGACCCCATGTACCGCCTGTTGCGCGAAGGGCGTATTAAGGATTTCAACGAGCGCAAGCAGAAGGGTGACAAATGCAGTCTCACGGATTGCGATTTCCGCGGTCTCGACCTGCGCGGTCTCGACGTCGATGGTCTGGACATGAGCAACTGTTATTTCAGACAAGCCGATCTGCGCGGTGTCGATTTTTCCAAATGCCGCCTTGAAGGTGCCAGCATCAATGCCGCCAAGGTGTCAGGCACCTACTTTCCGAAGGAGCTGACGACCGATGAAATCAGCCTCTCGCTGTTGCACGGGAACCGCATGCGTTACCTCAAGTAATAGTGTGGGAATATCGTCTGCAAGGGTTTTCCTGAGCGGTTAACTGCTTTTTCTAATTGTGTAGGTTGGGTTAGGCACAGTTTTTTGCGCCGTAACCCAACAAAACAGGCGCCAGTCTACTTTGCTCATCCGACAGTTTTAAGGCATGGTTTGTTGGGTTACGCGATAAAGCTGCTAACCCAACCTACATAACCGATGTCGACGGGTTGCACTAGGGAAAGCAGGCTTGCACAAAAATAGCCATTCTAGTCCGGATCAGGGCGCAGACGCATATTCTTTACCACCCGCGGAAAATCCAAACCATAAAATTCCTCGAGCGCCTGCGCATTCCGCATCAGGCGTGACCACTGTGGGTAATAACGTCCACTCTTTATCGAAAAGGCGATGAGGTTGCTGCTGTTACGCGGCTTGCTCCACCACACGCGGCCGTTGAAGATCCCCCGCAGGCGCTCCAGATAAACGCCACGGTCACCACTGCCTCCTCCCCAGAGGTTGGCGACCAACACTCCGTCCGCACTCAATGCATTCCAGCAATGACTATAGAATGTTTCTGCGCAGAGACTGGCCGGCAAGCCACAGACGTCGTAACCGTCCAGCAGAATGATATCCGCCTCGACGTCGCTGCTTGCTAAAAACTTTACGGCGTCCGCATGCAGGATTTGGAAGCGTTCGCCGTCCGGCGGAATCAGGAATTCATCACGTAATGCGATCACGTCCCGGTTGATTTCCAGAGTTGTGATGCGCGCCTGCGGAAATTGGCGGTGGCAATACTTCGACAACGATCCGCCGCCCAGGCCGACTACCAGTATGTGCCGGGGCGCTGGGTTGAACAACAGAAACCCCATCATGGTCTCGGTATAACTCAGGTCCAAAGCGTAAGGGTCGGACAAGCGCATCGAACTCTGCACCGCCACGCTATCGAAATGCAGGCGACGCACGCCCTGGTCTTCGTAGACGTAGGGTTTACCCTGGCCGTGGCCGAGTGACTGCACAAAATCGTTTAGGGTGGAAAGAATGCGCTTGGCCATCATGCATCCCGGGGGAAGCGTGTACAGACACAGGAACCGTGTCGTTTCGGTGGCGTCCAAAAAACGGACGACTGAGTGAAGGCGTCTCCCCGCATCACGCGCCCTTGTTCACTGCACCACGCGCCGCGGGCCGGGCCACGCCTTCCTGCCTGCCACTGATGGCCGTCAGGATGCCTTGCATGAGGGCCAAGGGTGTCGGCGGACAACCCGGCACCGCGACATCCACCGGGATCACGTTGGACACCCGCCCGCAGCTGGCATAACTTTCGCCGAATAGTCCCCCGGTACAGCCGCAATCGCCCACCGCGACGACCAGCTTGGGCGCCGGCATAGCTTCATAGGTGCGCTTCAAAGCAACCTCCATGTGCCGCGAGACCGGTCCGGTAACGAGCAGCATGTCTGCATGCCGCGGACTGGCGACAAACTGGATGCCGAGTCCTTCCAGATTGTAATACGGGTTGTTCAGCGCGTGGATTTCAAGTTCGCAGCCATTACACGAGCCGGCATCCACGTGTCGAATCGCGAGGGCGCCGCGGAATCGCTGCAGCACTTCATCGCCGAGACGTTGTGCAGCGAGGTGCAATGTGCCATCGATCTCCGGAGGCGGTTCGGTTTTGATACCTGTCTGAATAATCTTTAGGATAATTTTATACATAACTCCCTATCCCATCGGGTGCAACCCTTTCATAGGTCATGGCCGCTATAGCTCAGATTGAAGGATTTATTGATCAGCGGAAAGTCCGGCACGATATTGTCCAACACCGCATGTTCCAGCAGTGGCCAGTTCTGCCACGAGGGGTCGTGGGGGTGCAGGCGGTGTATGCGATTGTCGGCGCCGGCTTCAAGGGCGATAAAGACCTCGCCGCGCCATCCTTCCACCCAGCCGACTCCGTGCGCATCGTTAGAACACTTGGGTAATGCGCTCAAGACCGATCCGCCAGGCATGCCATGGAGAATTAAACGACACAGACGTATCGCCTCGTGTACCTCGTCGAAGCGTACGGTCACCCTGGCGGCGACGTCGCCATTGGAGTGGGTGGCCATGTGCACATCCAGTTGGTCATAAGGTGCCGAGGGAAATTGGGCACGCAGATCCCACGCCTGGGCGCTGGCGCGCCCCGCCAGCCCGCATAGCCCCAGTTGGACGGCGAGTTCCGGAGTAACGCACCCGGCATTGATGAAACGATCCTGCAGACCGGCGTGGTCATCATAGATGATGCGAAGCTCTGCAACGGCTTTGGCGAGCACATCCAGCTCGATCAACAGCCGGCCGATCGCGCGTTCATCGTGATCGTTTTGCACACCACTGGGAACGATGCAATCCATGAGATAGCGGTGTCCGAAGAGGTCGGCATTGGTGCGCAGCCAATCTTCCTTGAGCCGCGAGAATTGCGCCAACCCAAAAGCCAGGCCGGCGTCGTTGCCCAGGGCGCCCAAATCCCCCAGATGATTCGCGATGCGCTCGCGTTCGAGCAACAGGGCCCTCAACCACATTGCCCGATCGGGTGGCGTGATCCCACTGGCGCTTTCCACCGCCATGGCATAAGCCCAGGCATAAGCGACGGTGGAATCGCCGCTGATGCGCCCCGCGAGGCGCGCGCCCTCCTCCAGGGTCAGAGTCTCGAACAACTTCTCCACGCCCTTGTGGGTGTAGCCGAGGCGTTCTTCCAGACGCAGGATTCTTTCGCCGAGGACGGAAAAGCGAAAATGGCCCGGCTCGATGATGCCGGCGTGCACTGGGCCGACGGGAATCTCGTGCACCCCGTCACCCTCCACCGTGACAAAGGGGTAGACCTGGGAGGCCGCCGGGTGCGGTGTATGCGCGTCGAAATCTTTACGCAATGGGTATTCCTGTTCCGGCCACGCGGCGTGGCGCAACCAGGGACGCGTATCGCCCGTTGGCTGGGCATGGATACCCAGCAAATCGCTGATCGTGCGCTGCATGCGATTGGCCATGGGGAAGATATCCGCGATACCAGGATAGACATCGTTGTCCGCGCTCAGCGTCAGCCACACCAGTCCGGAACGGATGACCAGCGCCACGTTGACGCTGAAGCCACGACCCTGCCCGCGCCCATCGCTGCCCCACAGCGCCACCAGACGCCCGCCCTTGGTGTGTACTTGTTGGCATAGGCGTCGCCATTCGCCAGCCTCCACCAGCGCGCGCCACACCGGTGCGGCACCGGGTAGCGCGACTAACTCAATGTCAAAATCTTCGATGCGCACCTTACCTCCTTCACCCGATCAGTTGTGCCGCCTGGCGGTACCACGCCGCCAGATACGGAGGTATATACAGACCCAGCAGCAGTACCAGGGCCAGATGCAGGAATACCGGGATCAACGCCGGCGCATGCGACAGTCGCTTACCCGTGGTTTCCCCAAATACCATCTCCTGCACCCGGCTGAAGATAGCGGCAAAGGCGACCATCAAGGCCACCAGCAGGAACGGTGTCGCCCAGGGATGTTCATGCATAGCCGTGGTGATGATGAGAAATTCACTGGCGAACACACCGAACGGCGGCACACCCAGTATCGCAAGGCTGCCCAGCATCAGACCCCAGCCGATGGTGGGATTGGTATCCACCAAGCCACGGATATTGGCAATGAGTTGCGAGCCGGTTTTCTGCGCCGCATGACCCACGGTGAAGAAGATGGCGGACTTGGTCAGCGAGTGCACTGTCATGTGCAACAGGCCGGCAAAGGTCGCAATGGGTCCACCCATGCCGAAGGCGAAGGTCATTAGCCCCATGTGTTCGATGGAGGAGTAGGCGAACAGACGCTTGACGTCTTTTTGCCGCGACAGGAAAAAGGCCGCGAGCACCATGCTGAAAAGACCAAAGCCCATCATCAGGTTGCCCGCCAGGTGTGTGATGAGGGCGCCATCCACCAGTACCTTACAACGTATCACCGCGTACAGCGCGACGTTCAGCAGCAGGCCGGACAGCACGGCGGACACCGGCGTCGGACCTTCGGCGTGGGCGTCCGGCAGCCAGTTGTGCAGCGGCGCCAACCCGACCTTGGTGCCATACCCCACCAGCAGAAAGACAAAGGCCAGGGACAAGACAGTGGGCTCCAGTTGGGTTTTCAACTCATTGAGGTGAGTCCAAAGCAACGCCGTGCCACCGGCGCCGAGAATTTTTTCCGCGGCAAAATACAAAAGAATGGTGCCGAATAATGCCTGAGCGATGCCGACGCCACAGAGTATGAAATATTTCCATGCCGCCTCCAGGCTGGCGGGGGTGCGGTACAGGCTGACCAGCAGTACCGTGGTGAGGGTCGCCGCTTCCATGGCCACCCACAGAATACCCATGTTGTTGGTCGTCAGCGCCAACAACATAGTAAAGATAAACAACTGGTACATGCTGTGGTACAGGCGCAGCATGTTGGCGGATAACTTGCCGTGGTGCTGCTCGATGCGCATATAGGGACGGGAAAAAAGCGCGGTGGTGAATCCCACCAGGGCCGTCAGCGCCACCAGGAAAACATTGAATGAATCGATGAAGAACTGTTCATCCAGGGTAGTCATCGGCCCGTGGTTGATAATTTGGATGGTCAGCACGGCGGCCACGATGAAGGTAGCCAGGCTCATCAAGGCGTTGAGTTCGTAGGCCCAGCGCTTGTGGCCGAACAGGGCCAGCAATATAGCGCCTACCAAGGGAATACCCAGCAGCCAAATAATTTCCACTTCAATCCTCTTTGAGTTTTTCCAAGTGCTTGGTGTCCAGGCTGTCGAAGGTCTCGCGTATCTGGAAAAAGAAGATACCGAAAATGAAGGTCCCCACCAGCACGTCGAGGGCGATGCCCAGCTCGACCACCATGGGCATGCCATAGGTAGCGCTGGTGGCGGCAAAGAAAAGCCCGTTCTCCATCGCCAGGAAACCAACCACCATGGTCACCGCCTTGCGCCGCGTAATCATCATCAGAAACGACAACAACACACTCGCCAGGGCGATGCCCAGGGCGCTGCGGGTAACGGTGCTGGCCAACTGCGTGATGGGCGCCGCCAGGTTGAAGGCAAGGATCACCAATGCAATACCCACCAGCATGGTAGTGGGGATGTTGATCAAGGTCTCCACATCCCAGCGGATATTGAGGCGGATGATCAGCCGGTGCAACAGCCACGGCAGCAGGAATGCCTTCAGCACCAGGGTCAACATCGCTGAATAATATAAATGATGCTGGCCGGTGGTGTAGGCCACGATGGTGGTGCTCAATGCAAGCACCAACCCCTGCCAGGCGAATAGGTAGATCAAGGATAGAATGCGCCGCTGTGACAACATGGCGAAGGCAATCAACAGCAGCAGTGCCGCCAGAAAATTAATCACATGCCCGGTAAATGGATGGATCATTGTCAGCGCTCCACTAGCAGAAGTGTCAGCATGCCCAGCACCGCCAGGAGAAACGCCGTTCCCAGATATTCCGGCGCACGGAAAATCCGCAGCTTGGCGGACAGGGTTTCCAACAAGGCCAAGCCGGCGCCGCCTAATATCAGTTTCAGCATCAACAGCATAAGCGCCAGGGGAAGCGCATTACTGTCATCCACGCTGGCGATGCCCCAGGGTACAAACAAGGCGATGCCGATGGTGCTGTAATTGGTCAGCTTGATCGCACTTGTCCATTCGATGAGTGCCAGGTGGCGCGCCGAATATTCAAGGACCATGGCCTCGTGGATCATGGTCAGCTCCAGATGCGTGGATGGATTGTCGATGGGGATGCGGGCATTCTCCGCCAGCGCCACCATGACAAAGGCCACCGCCGCAAAGGCAAGGCTGGGATAGAGCACAAAGTGCTGGTGTGCAAGCGTCTCAACGATAGTACTGAGGGAGGTTGACTGGACGATCAGCGCGGGTGTGAAAAGTATCATCAGCAGTGCCGGTTCCGCCAAGCCCGCCACCAGCATCTCGCGTCGCGCCCCCATGCTGCCAAACGCGGTACCGATGTCCATGGCGGCAAGTGCGGCGAATAACCGTGCCAGGGCGAACAATCCTACCAGGGCAATGACATCCGCGGCCGTGGCAAAAGACAGATCGGTGGCCACCGTCGGTACGATGCTGGCCACGAGCACCATGCTGGCGAACTGCACATAGGGGGCGGTGCGAAACAGAGACGAGGCATTTTCCGCCAGCACCGCATCTTTTGCCAACAACTTATGCAATACCCGATAAGGTTGTACCACACCCGCGCCGCTACGGTTCTGTAACCAGGCGCGGCATTGGTTGACCCAACCCAACAACAGCGGCGCCAACAGCACCACCAGCAGTGTTTGAAACAGCTGGGAGAGAATGGAGGACGTCATCGGGTCACCAGCAACAATACCAGCAGCGTGACAAAGCTGTAGGTGAGATAAATATGAATACGACCCTGTTGCAGCACGCCGATCATCACGGAAAGACGTTCGACCAGTCGTGCGATGGGCAGGTACAGGACGTACCAGAGTTTGTCTTCCGCCCTGCCCTGATAACGCGGCTGATCATCGAAGGCGCTCGGCATCTGCCGCTCGATGCGGAAAAAGGGTTCGAAGATCTGTTTAATCGGTTGTCCGAAACCTTCCGCGGTGTCCTGCATGCGCGGGGTTTGCTGGGGAAAGCCGCAATCCCAGGCAGGGCCGCGTCGTACCCGTCCATGGTAGAGCTTGCGCACCAGCACGAAAGTAACGAGCAGTATCGCCACTATACCCAGCAGGAAGAGTACCGGGCTGTAGCTCGCGTGCTCCGGGGAGGTAGCCGTGACAAACAGCCAACCGGATTGCGCTGCGGCCTGCCCCACCGTATGACCGGTGAGGAGTCGGGTCAACGGATCCAATTGCATCAGCACGAAGGCGGGCGTCAGCCCGAGCACGATACAACCAAGGGCCAGCCACGCCAAGCCGATTCGTTCGAGCCAGTTAGCATCGTGTACCGGGGCGAACCTGGTCTCCCGCGCCTGGCCGAGAAAGACCACGCCGTAGAACTTCACCATGACATAACCCGCCAGGGCGATGGCCAGCACCAGCGCCGCGGAACCCAAGGGCACCAGCATGCTTAAATAAGCATTAGGCAGGCCCGGTGTGGCCAGAAACGCCTGCAACAGTAACCATTCCGAGACAAACCCATTGAGGGGCGGCAGACCGGCAATGGCCGCCGTACCGATCAGACCCAACCACGCCACCCAGGGCATGTAGCGGATGAGGCCGCCTAACTTGCCCAGGCTGCGCTCCCGGGTGGAGTGCAGCACCGTCCCGGTGACCAGAAATAACAGGCTCTTAAAAAATGCGTGGTTGAGGCAGTGATACAGGGTCGCCGCCAGTGCCAGAGCTGCCAACGGACCTTGATCGTAGGTATGGAAGATCAACGCAAGCCCGAAGCCCGCCAGGATGATGCCGATGTTCTCGATGGACGAATAGGCCAACAGGCGTTTCATGTCCGTTTGCACCGCGGCAAACATAACCCCGAACAACGCGGTGAGCAGGCCCAGCAATAAGGCCACGACACCCCACCACGGCAGTTGCAGCGGCAACAGGTCGAAGGTCACGCGCAACAGGCCGTAGATCGCCGTCTTCAACATCACGCCACTCATGAGCGCCGACACTGGAGAAGGTGCCGCCGGGTGGGCCTCCGGCAGCCACACGTGCAGCGGTAAGACACCCGCCTTGGCGCCGAAACCGAACAGCGCGAGCAGAAAGGCCACGCTCGCCCAGAATTCCGTGGGGTGACCCGCGCGCATGGTGGCAAACGTGTAATCGCCGAGACCGCTTTGCATCACACCGAAACTCAAGAGGATGGCAAGGGCCCCGAGGTGTGCAATCAATAAATAGAGAAATCCCGCGCGGCGGATCTCCGGGATTTTGTGGTGACTCGTGACCAACAGGTAGGAGGACAGCGCCATGGTCTCCCACGCCAGCATGAACAGATACGCATCGTCCGCCAGCATTACCATAACCATGGCGGCAAGAAAGAGATGGTACAGCAGGCCATGCAGCCCGGGCAGCATGCCTTCATCCTTACGGAAGTAACCGGCAGAATAAATGGAAATCCCGGCGGACACAGCGCCGAGCAATATAAGGAAGAATGCCGACAGCGTGTCCAACCGCAGGTGAAAAGGCAAACCGGGTAACCCCAATAGCAGGATGCGTGTTTCCGGTGGCGCCGCCATGGCCATAAAACCCGCACCCGCCAGAACCAACCCGCCCGCCGCACCCAACGGAAACAAAACGTGTCCAACAAAACCTAGATGACGGGCTGTGCCGAGGCCGAGTAGCCCCAACGCGATCCAGAATACGAAGATGCCGAGAATGACGTCTATCGGGGAAGTGTTAACCAGGGCCGCTGATAAACTGTCCATATCGGTATTGTTTCGTCACGCTAGAGCCTTTGCTATGGCAGCGGGCTTTGCGCCCTCCGTTGCGATCGTTTTAAATTTTTCATCACCCCAGCCAATCCGAATCGATGGCGTGTAATTATTTTAAGCCGGAAAAATGTTGCATCACTTGCAATCCGACGCTTTTTGCCATGGCGGCGCCGAAGCGCTGGGCAAAGCGGTCGAGGAGATTCTTCTGAACGGTAAAATCCACGATCTCTTCCGCACCGATGACTTCGCGAGCCACGTAGCCAGCGCTGCCAAAATCATCCACCAGCCCCAGCTCCTTGGCCTTCGCCCCGGTCCAGAACATTCCAGTGAAAAGATCCTTGTCTTTTTTCAGGGCATCACCACGACCCTCTTTCACGGCATCGATAAACTGTTTGTGTATCTCCTGCAGCATCTCTTGGGCATGCCTGCGCGCCTTCGGGTCCAGGGGTGAAAACGGATCCAGCATGCCTTTGTTCGCGCCGGCAGTCATCAGACGTCGTTCTATGCCGAGCTTCTTCATGCCATCGACAAAACCGAAGCCATCCATCAGCACGCCGATAGAGCCGACGATGCTGGCGGGGTTGGCATAGATCTGATCCGCGCCGGCCACCGCGTAATAACAGCCGGAGGCGCAGACATCGCCGATCACCGCGTACAACGGGGTATCCGGATATTTAGTCCGCAGACGCTGGATTTCGTCGTAGATATAACTCGCCTGTACCGGACTGCCACCCGGGCTGTTGGTGCGCAGGATAACGCCCACCGTCGACTTGCTTTCAAACGCCGCGCGCAAACCGGAAATGACCGTATCCGCGTCGGCATCGCTATTGGCTTCAATGACGCCGTCCAGATCCACCAGGGCGGTGTAGCGGCTGGCGAGTGTTCTTTCACCCCAGCCGCCGAATTGCGCCATGAACAGCAATGCCAATAAGTAGACGGCGAACAATAGTTTGAAGAATATGCCCCAGCGACGGCGTTTGCGCTGCTCATCCAGCGTCGCCGTGGCGAGGCGCTCGAGGGTGGTGCGCTCCCACGAGTCTTTCTTTTCATTTTCCGGAAGGGGGGCTTGTGTGCTGCTGTCGCTCATGCGTGCGTATCCTGACGTTGGTATTCGGTTTGTACAGCACTACGGGTCCTGAACTATCCAAAAAGCAAAACATCCTGACCGCAGGTACGTAGAGGTAGCGCGGTCAAACCTTTGCCGTTACAGCGCCCGCCGGCGCAGGCGCCTGTGGCGGGATGATAACGCGCGCCATGGGTGGCGCATACCAAAAATTCCTTGTCGAGGGAAAAGAAATCACCCTCGTTCCAGTCCAGCTGCACTGCCTGGTGGGCGCAACGGTTCAAATAAGCATACACCACCCCGTGATAGCGAATGGCAAAGGCCGGCAGTACTCCGTCTGCGGCGGTGATGGTAAATCGCAGGCCCTGTCCGCCTTCGGCCAGGTCCTTCATTGCACAGATCGCCTCCCCAGGCCTGACCAGGCGGGATGACGCGGAGCTTGGGGCATCGGCGGGCATGCTCAGCGAATCCATGCGCACACCTGGTCGAAGGTGTCGAGACAGGCCAAGGCACCGTGTCCCATGAGATCGTCCCGCGTATGCACGCCGTAGCTCACGCCCAGACCCGCGACACCGGCGTTTTGCGCCATTTGCATATCATACGTCGTGTCACCCACCATTAAGGCACGTTGTGGTGTCACGCCGGTGGCTTCCAATATGTCCTCCAGCATCTTGGGGTGGGGCTTGGAGTAAGCCTCATCGGCGCAGCGGGTGGTGACAAAAAGACTACGCATGGCAGTGGCATCCAAGACCCGGTCGAGCCCGCGACGTGCCTTGCCAGTGGCCACCGCCAGCAGGTAGTCCTGGCTATCCAGCTTACGCAGACCGTCGTCCACACCGGGAAATAGCGGCATGTCTGTCTGATCGCGATGCAAGAAATGCTCGCGGTAACGTTCCGTCAATCGATCATGTTGTGTAGCGTCCAGAGCAGGAAACAGTGCCTGCATGGCCTCCGTCAGCCCGAGTCCAATGATATGCCGGATAGCCGCCGTGCCCGGATCGGCGACGCCGATATCAACCGCCGCCGCCGACATACAGCGAACGATCTTGTCGACGGAATCCATCAGGGTGCCGTCCCAGTCAAAAATGATCAGGTCGTATTTCCGGGTCATGGCGTGGCCGGTGCGCCCAGTCGGTCCAACAGCATACTAAGGTCCGCGGGCAGGGGGGCCGATACACTCACCTCACCGCCGGTCTCCGGATGGGTGAAGCGCAGGGAGGCCGCGTGCAGGAATAGGCGCTGTAGTCCGAGGGCACGTAATTCACGGTCGAACAGCTTGTCGCCATACTTGTCGTCGCCGGCGATGGGCTGGCCGATGTGTGCAGCGTGTACGCGCGCTTGGTGGGTGCGTCCAGTTAGTAGGCGTATCTCCACCAGGGTAGCCCCGGAGACCAAGGCATCGCAGGCCATAAAGGTGCGTTGCGGGGTAAAGCGGCTGGCGGACTCCTTACCTTCCTCCCCGACATTCACCCGGCGTTCGCCCGACGGTAGAAGGTGTTTTTGCAGTGGCGCGTCGATGACCCTCGCCCTCCCGCCCCAGACTCCGCGTATGAGGGCCCGATAACGCTTATCCACCTGGCCTTCGCGCAGCATGGCGTGCAGGGTCAGCAGAGCGGAACGCTTTTTTGCCACCACCAGGCATCCGGAAGTGTCCCGATCCAGCCGGTGCACCAACTCGAGAAATCGCGCCTGGGGACGCAGACCCCGCAGGGTTTCTATCAAGCCCAGGCTGATGCCGCTGCCGCCATGTACCGCCAGGCCCGAGGGTTTGTCCACCACCAGTAAAACGTCATCTTCGTAAAGAATGCACTGCTCCAGCCAGCCATAGCGCTGTTGCATATCCGGGCCCGACACTATCTGGCGGGCCTGGTCTGTAGCAGTACGTACGGGTGGGATGCGCACGATATCCCCGGCCTGCAGGCGATAATCCGGCTTGGTACGGCCTTTATTGATGCGTACCTCGCCTTTGCGCAGCAATCGATAGATATGCGTTTTTGGCACACCTTTTAACATAGAAATCAGATAGTTATCCAGCCTTTGTCCAGCACGTTCTGTGTCGATCTCTTCAAAGCGCACCGCATTGGCGACGGGGAATTCGGATTTTTTTCTGGCAACAGTCATAAAAAAATGATAACAGATTTGCAGGGACGAAGACGCACTGTTATATTTCGTAATGTGCAGCAATGGCTTAGTGATAGGCCCGCAAGTGCACAAGAACAAACGGTTTTCGTGCCCGGTGATGTGCCGGGTACTGGCCCAGTGTAGACATGTGTGATGACAGACTATTTCTGTCATCCATCACCCGCCGAGTTGTAATAGCTAACAGCTGCGGAGCCTGCACAGGCCCAAGGGGTTTCGCACCGCTCACCCAATTGAAGTGGTGCATTGAATATGACGCTCCGGGACGCATGACGCTCCGGGCCGGGATCGCCGAGACATCCCTATCCATCATTTTCCCATGGGAAAATGATGGGTTTTGTAGTTGATAACTAGGATACGCGGGTGGTCCACGCCGGGTACGAATACTCATACCGGGCGTCAAGGATACACAGACAATGAAAAGAATGTTATTTAACGCAACTCACCCCGAGGAGTTGCGTGTCGCTATCGTCGATGGCCAGAAACTTCTCGACCTCGACATCGAGTCTTCCTCCTACCAGCAGAAGAAAGGCAACATCTATAAAGGCAAGATAACGCGCGTCGAACCCAGCCTCGAAGCCGCCTTTGTGGATTACGGTTCTGAACGTCAGGGCTTCCTGCCCCTGAAGGAAATTTCCCGCGTCTACTTTAATGGTTTTGACAACAAAACCCCCATGGCGCAGGTGAAGATCAAGGATGTCGTCAAAGAAGGCCAGGAGCTGATCGTACAGGTGGAAAAGGAAGAGCGCGGCAATAAAGGCGCCGCCCTGACCACCTTCGTGAGCCTCGCCGGGCGTTATCTTGTGTTGATGCCGAACAACCCCAAAGGCGGCGGTATCTCCCGCCGCATCGAAGGCGATGAACGCGCCGAGATGCGCGAGGCCATGGCCCAGCTCAACATTCCCCAAGACTACGCCGTCATCGTGCGTACCGCCGGCATCGGCAAGAGCACGGAAGAGCTGCAATGGGACCTCGATTATCTCGCTCATCTGTGGGAGGCCATCAGCAGCGCTGGAGTCGATAAGCGCGCACCCTTCCTAATTTATCAGGAAAGCAACCTGGTCATACGCGCGATCCGCGACTACCTGCGGCAGGATATCGGCGAAATCCTCATCGATAGCGCCGAGATACACGAACGCGCCAGCACCTTCATGCAGCAGGTGATGCCACATAACCTGAGCAAACTTAAACATTACACCGACGAGACACCGTTGTTCTCCCGCTTTCAGATCGAGCACCAGATCGAATCGGCTTTCTCGCGCGAAGTGCGTCTCGAGTCCGGTGGCGCCCTGGTATTCGACCATACCGAGGCACTGGTCACCATTGACGTCAACTCGGCGCGCGCCACCAAAGGCGCCGACATCGAGGAGACCGCCCTCAATACCAATCTGGAAGCGGCCGAAGAGCTCGCCCGCCAATTGCGTCTGCGTGACCTGGGTGGCCTGATCGTCGTGGATTTCATCGACATGACGCCGGCGCGCAACCAGCGCGCCGTGGAGAACCAGTTAATCGAGGCCATGAAGGCCGACCGGGCGCGCGTCCAGGTCGGGCGTATCTCACGTTTCGGGCTGCTGGAGATGTCGCGTCAACGTCTGCGCCCTTCCCTCGGCGAGTCCAGCAGCCTGGTTTGCCCGCGCTGCGTCGGCACCGGCCGCATCCGCAGTGTGCAATCCTCGGCGCTGCACGTCCTGCGCTTTGTGCAGGAAGAGGCCATGAAGGAAAACACCGCAGCGTTGCATGTGCACGTGCCAATCGCCACGGCCACCTTCCTGTTGAATGAAAAGCGCCACGAGATCAGCGCCATCGAATCGCGTATCGGCACCCCTGTACTGATCGTGCCCGATCCGGAAATGGAGACACCGCATTACCACGTACGACGTCTGCGCACCGACGAATTCGAGGCGGAGATCGACACGCCGAGTTACGAAATCGAACTGGTGGAAGAGGACGAGGACGAAGCGGCCGCCAGCCGCGCCGCGGCGGTACCCGTGGCGGAAAAACCCCTGATCGGACCCATCACCCACGCCATGGCCGCGCCGGTGCCTTCCCCTAAGGCCGCGCCGGACGGTTGGCTCACCCGTCTATTCAAGCGCCTGTTCGGTGCGGATAAAACCAAGAAGACCAGCGAAAAGCGCCCCACCGCACGCGACAATCACGCACGCCATGGGCGCCCACCACAGCATCGGCGCAACGAACCACGCGGTCACGAAAAACGCGGCCCGCGCCCGCCGCGGCCGGGTCAGCCGCAACGCAGCCACGAGCCACGCGAGCCACGGCCCACGGAGGTCCGTCCGGAACGTGCTGCGGGCGGTGATGCCCGTCCGCAGCCGCCACGGGAAAAGGTCGAGCAAGGGGAAAAAACCGAGCGTGCAGATCGTCCAGAGGGTGGCGCGCGCGGTCGTCGTGGACGTCGCGGTCGTCGTGGACGCGGTCCGGGGCAGACAGGTCGTGGCGGTGAATCGGATGTCCAAGCGCAGCCCAGATCGGCATCGTCGTCCGACGACGATGCCGGTAATGTGGGCTCCTCTGTAACACAGAGCGATTACCATCGGGCGGAATCGACAACATCTCAGGACGGGAACCGCACCCTGCCGCGGGAGCCTGAGCAACCTAGGCAACCGGTGAGGCATGAGACACCCGCGGACAGCGCTCCACCCGCCGCTCCCACCAGTTTTGTTCAAGTTGAGACACGCGCATCCGGTGACGACACCAAAAACGATTGACAGGTAACACGTTAAAAAAATGGGGCGCTCAGCGCCCCATTTTTTTGCCGTCCCGACTAGCGCAGCCGCGCCGGGTGGCGTTGGCGTATGTCTTCGAGTAATCCATGGGCCGCGTCATCGATCATATCAAGCACACGGTCAAACCCACTCTCCCCACCGAAGTAGGGGTCCGGCACTTCTTTCTCCACGCGCTGATCGGCGAATTCAAGAAACAGACGTGGCTTGGTCTCCAGCCCAAGGGGGCAGATCGCCTGCAGGTTGCACAGATTTTCCCTGTCCATGGCCAGGATGTAGTCGAACTCCTCGATGTCCCGACGCGTCGCCTGGCGTCCACGCAGACCGCTCAAGTCCACACCCCGCCGGACCGCCGCGGCCTGGGCGCGTCGATCCGGCGGTTCGCCGATGTGGTAGGCATGGGTCCCGGCGGAATCGATCTCGATGTGGTCAGTCAGGGAGGCGCGCTGCACCACCTGGCGGAACACACCTTCGGCGGTGGGTGAGCGACAGATGTTCCCCAGACAAACGAATAACACTCTAACCATTTTCATTTTTCCATTGAATGTTATGCCACGGCGGGTGCGTGACGTTGTCCTCAGCGAGCGCGGGTCAGGTGTTGGCGTACCCGTTCAAGATCTTCCACCGTATCCACACCTGCCTCTGGCGGGGTGGGCGTTTCGCACATGACAATTTTTTCACCGTGCCAAAGAACGCGCAATTGCTCCAGCGCCTCGATTTTTTCCAATGGGCAGGGCGGCCAGCTGGCGTAGCGGCTGACGAAGCCGGCGCGGTAGGCGTATAGACCGATATGGTGCATGGCCTGCGCCTTAAAATCGCGGCCTTGGGACATGGCATCCCGCGGCCAGGGTATCGGGGCGCGACTGAAATACAGCGCAAACCCCTCGGCATCCAACACCACCTTCACCACATTAGGGTTGAGCAGCGCTTGTTGGTCTTTAATAGGGTGGCAGGCACTGGCCATGACGGCACGGAGTTGTGCCGCCAGCGCAGTGGCCACCTGGGTGATCAAGGACGGCGGCATCAGCGGCTCATCGCCCTGGAGGTTGACGACGATGTCATCGGGCGCCAAGCCCAGCAGCACTATCACTTCGGCGATGCGATCCGTACCCGACTGATGATGCCCGCCGGTCATGCACACCTCGCCGCCGAAGGTCGCTACGGCAGCGCGGATGCGTTCATCATCCGTCGCCACCACTACGCGTTTCGCCCCGCTCTCCCGCGCCCGCTCGTAGACGTGTTGGATCATGGGTTTGCCGGCGATATCCAACAACGGCTTTCCCGGCAAGCGGGTCGAGGCATGGCGTGCGGGGATAACGACGATCATGCCCTTGGTATCCGCATCATCGATATGTGAGGGATTGCAGACCTCACGCCAACTCTCCCTCTTGCAAAGCACGCGCTTCGTCTTCCAGCATCACTGGAATGTCGTCGCGTATGGGATAGGCGAGCCGGTCGGCCTTGCACACCAGTTCGGCCTTGGCCTTGTCGTAACGCAGCGGGCCTTTGCAAATAGGACAGACCAGGATATCAAGCAGTTTTTTGTCCACGTTTCTTCCCCTTCAGGAGTTTCAGTATAAGCGCCGCCAGTGGCGGCTCCGGTCTGGCCTTCACCGTCAGATACCAATGGTTGGCGTGGGCGAAGGCCTGGCATTTTACCGCATCTTTCTCTGTCATGATGACCCGTGTGTGTCCGGGAAAATCGATGTCCCCCGGACGATAGGGATGATGGTCGGGAAAGCCATGCTCTATCACCGCAAACCCCAGGTCACGCAGGTGCTGAAAAAAACGCGCCGGGTGGCCGATGCCGGCCACGGCGTGTATCGGATCACCGGTGCCAAACTCTGCGAGGGTTATGCTTGCCCCACTCTGCAGATGGCGCAAATCATCGGTCTCGAGTTGCATGCCGATCTCGCCTGCTTGCGGTACGCCGTTGGCGACACGCGCCTGCACCCTACGCAAACGTTTCACAGGTTCGCGCAAGGGACCTGCGGGCAGGCAGCGGCCGTTGCCGAAGCGGCGTTCGCCATCCACCACGGCAATTTCGATGTCGCGCCCAAGCCGGTAGTGTTGCAGTCCGTCATCGCTGATAATGACATTGCAGCGGTGTTCAAGCACCAGCATATCGGCGTCCGCCACCCGGTTAGGTCCAGCGACTACCGGACAACCGGCGCGGCGCGCCAGCAACACCGGTTCATCCCCGACCCTGCGCGGATCGGAATCGGGCAACACCTGCAATGGCCAGGTGCGCACATTGCCACCGTAACCGCGGGTGACGATGCCGGGGCGCCAGCCCTGTTGGCGCAGCAACTCCGCCAGCCAGATCACCAGGGGTGTCTTGCCGGTGCCGCCAACGGTAATATTGCCCACCACGATGACCGGGACGGACAGGTGCTGTACGCGTAGCACTCCTATGCGATACGCCAGGCGACGTATCCCAATCAGCAGGCAGTAGAGTCCGGCGAGGGGCAGCAGCGCTGTACTCAGCCAGGTTTTTAGTTGCCAGTGAACTCCCGGGTCACGCACGCGATCGTTCCTCAATCTGTGCCGGATGGGCAGTCGGCGGGTTAAGCGCCCGGCTCGCTGAACTGGATGCGGTAAAGTCGCGCATACGCCCCGTTACGCTCCAACAACTCCTGATGGGTGCCGGTCTCCATCAACTTGCCACGATCAAGCACCACGATGCGATGGGCATTTTCGATGGTGGATAAGCGATGCGCGATCACCAGGGTGGTTCGATTCTCCATGAGTTTTTGCATCGCCGCCTGCACGTAACGCTCGGACTCGGCATCCAGGGATGACGTGGCCTCGTCCAGGATCAGGATAGGCGCATTCTTGTACAAGGCACGCGCGATGGCGATGCGTTGGCGCTGGCCGCCGGACAGACGCACACCGCGCTCCCCCACCATGGTGTTGAGACCCTGCGGCAGACGTTCGACGAAATCCATGACAAAGGCGGCGCGCGCTGCCTCCTCCAAACGTGCCTGGTCGATGGCTGCCCCATCTCCATAAGCGATGTTGTTGCCGATGGTGTCGTCGAACAACACGGTCTCCTGGCTCACCAGGGCGATGTGACTGCGTAGATTGTTCAGTCGCAGATCGCTGATGTCTACGCCGTCCAGCAGCACGGCGCCTTCTTTCACGGCATAAAATCTGGGCAGCAGATTGGCAGCGGTGGTTTTACCGCTGCCGGAGGCGCCCACCAGCGCCACGATCTGGCCGGGTTCGATCACGAACGAAACGTCGTCCAGCACCGGTAATGCCGTGGCGTCGTAGTGGAAGTGGACATTGCGGTATTCCACCCGGCCTTTGACGGCGGCGATCACTCGCGTACCGGTATCCACTTCAAGGACCTCGTCTATCAGGCCGAACACGCTCTGTGCCGCCGCCAGACCGGTCTGCACCACCTCGTTCACCTGCGACAGGCGTTTGATCGCCGGCATCATCAGCATCATGGCGGTGATGTAGGAGGTAAAATCACCGGCAGTCATGTTACCGGCAGCGGACTGGCGCATGGCAACGAAAATCGCCGCCGCTACACCGATAGACGCAAGCAGTTCGATGACCGGCACGTTGAATGCCGCCGCCGCGGCCTTCTTCATCGCCTGCTGCCGGTTCTTGTTGTTCACCGCCTCGAAGAATTTTATTTCTGTCGGTTGCGCGCAGAATGTCTTCACCACGCGCTGACCTTCAATCGCCTCCTGCACCACGTGCGTGATTTCACCCATAGACTGCTGGATCAACCGGCTGGCGCTGCGGAAGCGCTGACTGATGATGCGCACCGTAACGGCGATCACCGGCGCCAGCAACATGAAGAACATGGTCAGCTCCCAGTTGCGATACAACATGAGGCCCAGGAGCACGACCAGCGATATACTGTCCTTCACCACCGATGAAAACGCCTTGGTCGCGGCATTCATCACCTGCTCCACATCGTAGATGACTTTGGAAATCAGGATGCCGGAGGAATTGGTGTCGAAAAAACCACTGGGCAGATGGACCAGGCGCGCGAACATGTCACGGCGGATGTGCAGGATGACCATGCGCCCTATCCAGTTCATGCTGTAACCGGCGACGAAGCCGAATATGCCGCGTGCGACAAAGATGCCGACAATGAGCAGTGGTATGTAACGGATGCTGGCGGCATCGTTCTTGACAAAGCCGCCATCAATCATCGGCTTCATCAGCCAGGCGAATCCGCCCTCCGTCGCCGAGGTGATCGCCATGCCCAGGATGGAGACCAGGAACACCCATTTATACGGCCAGGTGTAGGCCATCAGCCTGTGGTAGACCCGGATACTGGATTCCTGCTGTGTGTCGTTGCTCACCGTGCTGTCCCTGGGTCGTCGGCCCGCTGGGTGGCAAACGTAATGTGATCGAATCCGAGACGCCGCGCTGCATCCATCACGCGTATCACCGCTTCGTGCGGTGTCTTGCGATCAGCGCTGA
>JAYUFH010000298.1:0-4355 GCA_043738765.1 Pseudomonadota bacterium
GCGGCTGTTTTAGCCTGGCGCTATTGGCTCGTATTTCACGCTGGGACGGAAGCTTACATCACCATGGCCACCGATACGCGGGTCGACGCCATTCTTATCGGATGTCTTATGGCGTTGTTATGCAATCCCTGGCTTGATCGGGTCGCAGAACGGAAAGCGCTCAACGACTGGGGAATCGTCGCGGTCTGCGTTGCAGTGTTACTGGGAACCTTGTTATATCGCAACGAGGTCTTCCGTCTCACCCTGCGCTATACCCTGCAGAGCCTGGCCATCGCACCCTTGATCTACTTGGCGGTGGCCAGGTCAGATCGCCTGCCATTTCGTTGGCTGAACGCCCGACCCATTGTGTATATCGGCACAATTTCTTACACGATCTATCTTTCCCATCACGTGATTCTGTTAGTAATTGCCAAACACTGGCCGCAGTTGAGCTGGATTTGGCTGACCCTCGCAGGAGCCATCCTGACACTGGCATTGGCGGAACCGATGCGGCGCTGGGTCGACCGGCCTTGCGCCAGGCTGCGCCAGCGATTGCACCGAAAGACCATGGCGGGCAATAGCGTGTCCGGTTTGCTTCCCGTAGGTACACCATGAAATACGCTGAAGCCATAACACCACATGACGTATCTCCGGAAACGGCGATCAACGCCATCCAAAGCCACAGCGGGCCGGTCTTGCTTGACCTGGATGAAACACTGTATCTACGCAACTCCACCGAGGACTTCATCGATTCGGCGCGTCCACGTCTTCTGGCGCTGTTGCTGATGAGAATGTTGGATGTCATCAAGCCGTGGCGCTGGACCGGTGGTGAAGCGACGCGCGACGTGTGGCGCGTGCGTCTAATATCGGCATGCTTTCCTTGGGTTAAAAGACACTGGGAAAACCGGGTTGTCCGGCTTGCGGCGCGCTTCACTAATCTGCGTCTGATGGCGGCTATTAAGATTCCTGGCATGACACCCATCATCACCACCATCGGATTCCGATCGATCGTCACGCCACTGGTGGCGGCACTCGGTCTGCCACAGGCGCAGATAGTAGCCGCGCGGCTGTCCACCTTCGTCGACCGGCGCGACGGGAAACTTCATCTCACTATCGCCGCACTCGGTGATGAGACCGTTCGCCGTTCACTCGTCCTCACCGATTCAGACCAGGACCTCACATTGCTCGATGCCTGCGCGCTTCCGTTGCGGGCCGTATGGCCGGAGGCATGCCATCGCCAGGCATTGAGCGGTGTCTATCTCCCCGGTCAGTACCTGACGTATGTCAAGCGACCGGGCACACGCTATATCGTGCGTGGCATCCTGCAGGAAGACTACGCGTTTTGGGTTTTGAGCTCGATAGCGCTGGCGGCTCTGCCATTGCTTCATGCCCTGGGTCTGCTGTTCCTGCTGGTGTCGTTTTGGGCGGTGTACGAACGCGGCTATGTCGACAACGATCTGATCGCTGCGCGCTTCGAGGAAAATCCAAAACTCACCGCGGAATTTATTACTTCACCGGTGGCTACGCCACGGTGGCAACCCTGGGTTTGGGCATTTGTCTGTGGAGCGATCGCTATTGTTTTTCTGCGCTGGCCGGTGACGCCCGTGCCTGCGGATTTTATTATGTGGGTGGCGGTGTTACTGGCCACCCACGGCTGGTTCGCGATGTATAACCGCTTCGACAAAGTGACACGTGTGTGGCTATTTCCCGGATTGCAGTTCGCGCGCAGCGCGGCCTTGGTGGCGCTGGTGCCGATCGGTCTGATCGGCGCACTTGCCCTCGGCGCGCATGTGCTTGCCAAGTGGGTGCCCTATTATGGATATCGCCTTGGTGCTAAGGAATGGCCCGACGCGCCGTTTCATTTGATACGATTGTTGTTCTTCGTGGTGTTGGCGCTGTTACTAGGGTTTTCTCAAGGATTTTCGTCACTATTAAACTGGACCGCGCTGGCGCTGCTGGCCTGGAATTTATTCAGGGCGCGCCAGGAATTGACAATGGCCTTGACGGCGGCCAGGCGTCTTGACCGAACTGAAACAAGGCCACCGTTATGAACATCAGCCTGTGCATAGCCACCTATCGTCGGCCGGAACGGTTGAGCGCACTACTGGATGACATCGTCAAACAGCAACTCCTGCCGAACGAAGTAGTGATAGTCGATAACGATGTCACGGGCAGCGCGCGCGCTGTGGTGGAGACGCGGCGCGAGTTGGGCGCCCCCTTTCAAATTCACTATGACATCCAGCCCGTGAAGAATATTTCGCTGACACGGAATCGGACCGTAGCGCTGGCAAGCGGCAACTGGATCGCCTTCATCGATGACGACGAACGCGCGCCTGTTGATTGGCTTAGGCGGCTGGCTGAGACCGTCATCCTTTGCGCCGCCGATGGCGCGCTCGGTCCGGTCGATCCGGTTGTACCCGATAATGCGCCAACGTGGATCCAGCTTGGTCGCTTCTATCATTGGGCGCGGATGAATACCGGCGCCGTCATCCCTCTCAACAAATTACGCTTCGGCAACGTGCTGCTGTGGGGCGACCTCTTGCGCGATACCTCTACACCATTCGACCCGAACTACGGACTGACCGGCGGCGAAGACGGCGATCTGCTCGGCCGCCTGGTACAGCAGGGTGCACGCATCGTTTGGTGCGACGAAGCCATCGTTCATGAGCCGGTCGAAACCGCACGGCTGTCGTTGCGCTGGCTGTTACTGCGGGCGTTGCGCGGAGGACAAGACTTTGCACGCCACAGGCTAACGGGGCGTTTTGGCTATTTGACGTTCGCCGGTCGCGTGCGCCTGTTCCTGCGCGCATTCCTGCAATCGGCGGCGGCGGCGGGATTAGCGCTTCTATTCTGGCCACGCGGCCGGCATCACGCCGCGTACTGGCTGCTCAAGGCTTCGGCCAATCTTGGGAAAATGTCTATCTTCCTGGGTTGGCATTATCGCGAATACGGGGACAAGGTCTCATGACAACCTTTGTAAATTTTATCTTGTTGGCGCTGTCCCTGCCGGCAGCGGCTGCAAGTTTATACTTGCTGTTATTCACACTGATATCGCGTGCGCCATCGGTTGCGCTGCGTTCATCGCGACAGCTGCGCTTCGATGTTATCGTTCCGGCGCACAACGAGGAGTCGGTAATTCAAGGCGTCGTCGCAAATCTGCTCAATCTCGATTGGCCCGCCGATGGTTTCCGCGTGCTAATAGTTGCCGACAATTGCACCGATTCCACGGCCAGCCTGGCGCGTGCGGCCGGTGCCGAGGTGCTGGAACGCCATGAC
Source organism: Pseudomonadota bacterium (assembly GCA_043738765.1). Taxonomy (GTDB): domain Bacteria; phylum Pseudomonadota; class Gammaproteobacteria; order Acidiferrobacterales; family UBA6901; genus JANNJF01. The sequence continues at coordinate 3,256 of JAYUFH010000298.1, forward strand.
GCCAAGCACCGCGGAAAGGGATACGCGCTGGAGTTCGCATTCCAGGTGAGCCAGACGCACGGCTTTGCCTACGCCGTCGTCGTTATTGATGCCGACACCGAGGTATCTGAAAATCTGCTCGAGGCGTTTGCAGCACGCATCGAGAGCGGAGCCAAGGTAATTCAGGCGCACTATGGCGTCTTGAATTCACAGACTTCATGGCGAACGCGGCTCATGACCATCGCCATGGCTTCGTTTCATCGGGTGCGTTCACGCGCACGCGAACGCTTACGGCTTTCCTGTGGATTACGTGGTAACGGCTGGTGTATTACTCATCAGCTGCTGCGTCAAGTACCGTATCGGGCATTCTCCTTAGCCGAAGATATCGAGTACGGAATCGATCTCGGCCTCGCCGGCTATCGCGTACACTACGCCGACGAAGCGCATGTCGCCGCCATGATGGTCTCGGGTGAGCTGGCGGCGCGTACCCAACGCCAACGCTGGGAAGACGGACGCTTCCAACTGATCCGCTCAAAAACCCTGCCACTGTTGCAGGCAGCCATGGGTCATGGCGGAAGGGTCTGCCTGGATCTGGCGCTTGACCTGCTGGTGTTGCCCTTGTCCTATGTTGCCCTCAATGTTGCCGTGCTGATTGTCCTCGCCGGCATCGCAACACTGTGGGATAGTTCGATGGAGATATGGCTGTGGCTGGGACTTGGTTGCGGCCTGAGCCTGCTGCTGTATGTCCTGCGCGGCTGGCAACTGAGTGGCGTCGGTTTGCGTGGCCTGCTCGATTTGTCACTTGCCCCGTTTTTCGTGTTTTGGAAGGTGCTGCTGATGCTGCGTACGCACAGCTCCGCGGAGTGGGTCCGCACCAAGCGGGAGCAATCGTGAACGACCGCCGTCGTCGTCACTTTGCCTTTGCACGCCTGCTCAGTAGCGCAGTAATCAGCCAGGCATTACTTTCCGCTGCCAGCTTTGCCATCGGCCTGATTCTGATTCGAAGCACAACCGACCTCCAATACGGTTACTATATTCTGGCGTCGAATGCGATTCTCCTGCTGATTTCGCTACAGAATGCGTTTTTCAATCCACCGCTGGCGATCCGCATGAACCGGCTC
>JAYUFH010000299.1:0-1619 GCA_043738765.1 Pseudomonadota bacterium
GCGAACAATCATAGTCCATCCTGTCTCCGCCGGATACAGGCCAAGCACAAGCTCACGGGGCCATGCGGATATTCACGATCAAATAAAATGGTAGTCACGCACCGGTGCGGCGGGGAACACATAGTCCAGTTGGCGCGCATTCAAACCATACTGCCGGCGCGTGATATAACTCAACACCGAGCGGTAGTCGTTGAGCATCGGAAGATCGCGATCCTGAAATAGCATGTGCTCATCGAGCTTCACACGTTCACCGGCGAGTCTGCCACCAGCAAGTCCACCACCCAACACCCACAAGGTATTCCCATGCCCATGGTCCGTGCCCTTGTCGCCGTTTTCGCGGAAGGTGCGTCCGAACTCGGACAGCACCACCACGGTGGTCTGTCGCCAGACATCGTCCAGGGTCTGCGCCAACACCGAGAGCCCGCTGGCCAGGCCCGCCAGCTGCCTGGCCAACTGGCCGTCGGCACCACCTTGGTTGATGTGGGTGTCCCAACCACCGGCGTCGACAAACGCCACCGAGTAGGCAGGATGGTCGCGCATCAGGGTGCCGATGGTGCGTGCGGCCTGATCGAAGCCGGCGGCACTGCGCGCGCCGCGCGAGGCGTTCACCATTTCCTGCTCCAGTTGCTGCATCACCTCCTTGCGTGTCTCCATGTCGGACTGCACATACGCCCCCAACTCGCGTCCGCGATACATTTCCTGCAGGAGTTGCGTTTGCCGGTCATTGGCCACATTACGCACCTTGCCCTTGAGCGAGATATTGGCCACGCCCACCTTGCCACGGAAAGACAGCGTGAGATTGTCGGTGAAGGAAATTCCGGAGGTACTGCCACCCTTGCGCGCCAGCACCTCCACCAGGCGATTGAGAAAACCGCTATTGTAGTCGATGGTGCCGCGGCCATCCTGACCGAGTTCGAGGACATCCTGCGCATGGAAGTGGCTGCGCGATACATCCGCGCTGCCGCTGAAGGGAACGGCCACCACCTGGCCGCGACGGTATAACGCGTACAGCGTCTCCCTGACCGCCGGGTGCAGGCCATACCCGTCGCCCACGTCCAGGGCCGCATCCGGATTCGCTGCATCCGGTTTGGCGATGGCAATGTTCGGGCGGGAACGATAGTAAAAATCGCTGGCGTGCGGCACCAGCAGGCTGGCGCCGTCATAGCCGCCGCGCAACATCACCACCAACAACCGCGGTGTCTGCGTAAGCTGCGTGGGCATGGCCCAGAGCCGCGCGCTCACAAGCGCGCCAACCGCCCCCGCGGTCCACGTGAGAAAATCTCTGCGCTTCATTCTGATAACCTCCTAACGATACATAAATTCCGGCGACGCCAGCAGCAACGCCGCACGCTCATCGTCGGTTGCCGCCTGCTGCACGGTGTCCAGGGTCTGGGTGCTCAATGACGGTCGCAGTAATTGCATAATACCGTCCACGTCTATGGGATGGGCCGCCTGCGCCACGCGCCGTGCCTGTTGCATCCGGGCATTGCCTTGTTCTGGCATCGATGCGGGATCGGCATCCGACAATGAGAACAATCGCAGTTGCGACGTAACCAGTGCACGCGCCACCTCGAAACGCTTGGCCATCTGATCCGGACTGGCCCAATCCTTTTGCGTCA
>JAYUFH010000300.1:0-1618 GCA_043738765.1 Pseudomonadota bacterium
GCCTACAACCTGGAGGTGAGGAAGACGCTACACGCGGCCCAGACGCCCCAAGGCCGCGACAAGGATAAAACCTCGGCGAAGGATGCGGCGCGCGAGGACCTGGCGCGCATCTCTTTGCCCTATACCCCAGACGCCTTTGTCGAAAGTGCAAAGAAGGGCGACTTGGCGACGGTGAAACTGTTTCTGGCAGCGGGAATGGACCCCAATGTGAAAGTTGCGTATTCTTATCATCGTGAGCGCCGATTATTATGATCGTGAGCACTGCGCTGAGTGCGTCGGCGCTGGGGTGGGTATTGTTAGTTCAAGTGCTCACGATGGGTCAAGATTCTTGTCGGTTTTGGTTGTGTTTTTTCGCATCGATTCTCCGGTGAGTAATAGTTTGTGAGCGCTGTGGCAGACGCGGTCGAGGATGGCGTCGGCGAGTGTGGGATCGCCCAGCGTGTCGTGCCAGTGTTCGATCGGCAGTTGGCTGGTGATGAGTAGCGAGCGTGCACCGTGCCGATCATCGATCACTTCCAGCAAGTCCTGCGCTTGCGCGTACGTCAGCTTCTGCAATCCCCAATCATCGAGAATCAACAGATCGAGTTTCGCTAGGTGTGCGAGCTTTTTGCTGTAACTGCCGTCGGCGTGCGCAATGCGCAGATCATCGAGCAGGCGCGTGGCGCGCAGATACATGACCGACAAGCCCTGCCGGCACGTCGCATTGCCCAGCGCACAGGCCAGCCAGGTTTTGCCGCAACCGGTGGGGCCGACGATCAACAACGATTGGCGCTGGCGGATCCAGTCGGCATTGGTCAGCGACGCCAGCTTCGCGCGCTGCAAGCCGCGCGGATGGCGGTAGTTAATGTCCTCCACACATGCGGGATGTTTTAACCGGGCCGCTCGCAGCAAGCGGGTCAGGCGCCGGTTATCGCGCGAGGTCAGCTCACGATCAACCAGCAAGCCGATCCGTTCCTCGAACGACAGCTCGTGGGTTTGCGGTTGTGCCAGTTGCTGTTCCAGCGCATCGGCCATGCCGGTGAGCTTGAGACGGCGCAGGGTTTGTAACGTGTGTTGTGCAAGCATCGATGTTCTCCTGTGGGTGGGTGTCGTGGGTGAATCAGTGGTAATAGCCCGGCCCGCGCACGTTATCGTGCGTGAGCCGGGGCAATGCGGATTGCGGTTCTGCTGACGGTAGCGGCGCGCGGTCCAGTCCTTTGTCGAGGATCGACAGCACGCTTTTGCGCGTCGGCGCACCGATGATCAGTGCGCGTTCACACGCCGCTTCCAGCCGCGCCGGGCCAAAGCGTTTGGCCAGACCCAGCAGTCCCAAACAGGACCGATAGCCGTGTTCCGGATGCGGCCGGTGCTCCAGCAGATGCTTCACCACGTCGCGGGCGCGCGGCCCGATGTCCAGTGCCCAGGTGAGGAAGCGCCCCGGCGTCCACTCCTGGTGTTTCTGGCGCGCCTTGGGCATGTGCTCGACCACCGTGGTGTGCGCGCCTTTGCGGTGGCTGCGTGCGTGGGACGCGATGCGTTGACCGGCGGCGAAGCACTCCACCATCGTCGCGGTGAGGCGCACGTCGACGCTGTCTTTGACGTGGGCATGCGGCACCGAGTAATAGTGCCCATCGACCTC
>JAYUFH010000301.1:0-1616 GCA_043738765.1 Pseudomonadota bacterium
CCCACGCCGATCACCGAGAAGGAGGCCGCGGTGATTCTGCAGCAGGTGCAGGAAGGCGTGGAAAAGCCCCGACCCAAGTTCTCCTTCGTCGCGGGCGAATTGGTGCGCATCGTGGATGGTCCATTCATGGACTTCAACGGCACGGTGGAAGACGTGAACTACGAGAAAAGCAAACTGCGCGTTTCCGTATCGATATTCGGCCGACTCACCCCGGTGGAACTGGAGTTCAGCCAAGTGGAGAAGGCGTAGTTTTAAGGTTTTTAACGTTGTTTATTTCATCGGGGAGCCTAACGGCGTTCGCACCCACAGGAGTTAAGTCATGGCAAAGAAGATTGACGCATACATCAAGCTGCAGGTGAAGGCCGGTCAGGCCAACCCCAGTCCGCCGGTGGGTCCGGCCCTGGGCCAGCGCGGCTTGAACATCATGGAATTCTGCAAGGCGTTCAACGCCAGGACCAAGGACATCGAGCCGGGTACGCCGATTCCCGTGGTCATTACCTGCTACAGCGATAAGAGTTTTACTTTTATCACCAAGACGCCGCCCGCCACCATTCTGTTGAAGAAGGCCGCGGGTATTACCAGCGGCAGCAAGACCCCGCACACCAACAAGGTGGGCAAGGTCACGCGCAAGCAGCTGGAGGACATCGCCACCATCAAGATGGCGGACTTGAACGCCAATGATATGGATGCCGCGGTGAAGATCATCGCCGGCAGCGCCCGTAGCATGGGCATCGAAACGGAGGGCGTGTGACATGGCTAAACTCTGCAAACGCCTAAAGGCCCTCGAGGGCAAGTTTCAACCCGGCAAGTATTATGCCTTGGACGAAGCGCTGAAAACGGTCAAGCTGACCGCCAGCGCCAAATTCGATGAATCCGTGGACGTCGCCGTGAATCTGGGCATCGACGCGAAGAAGTCCGACCAGAACGTGCGCGGCAGCGCCCTCATGCCGCGCGGTACCGGCAAGACCGTGCGCATCGCGGTGTTCGCTGAAGGCGCCATGGCGGAAGCGGCGAAGAAGGCCGGTGCCGACATCGTCGGTTTCCAGGACCTGGCGGACAGCATCAAGGCCGGTAACATGGATTTCGACGTGGTCATCGCCGCCCCCGATGCCATGCGCATCGTCGGCCAGTTGGGCCAGATTCTCGGCCCGCGCGGCCTGATGCCGAACCCGAAAGTGGGCACGGTCACGCCGAACGTCGCCAAGGCGGTGGAAAACGCCAAGGCCGGTCAGGTGCAGTTCCGCATCGACAAGGCTGGTATCGTGCATTGCTCCATCGGCAAGGCCTCGTTCCAGCCGGACGCCCTGAAGGAAAATCTTACGGCGCTGCTGGCGGCCCTCAACAAGGCCAAGCCGGCGACCGCCAAGGGTATCTATATAAAGAAGCTCACCCTGTCCACGACTATGGGTCCGGGCATCGGGGTGGATGCGTCGACGCTGCCGGTTTAGTTCCCCCTTCTCCCTAAGGGAGAAGGGCCGGGGATGAGGGGGCGGTGCCAGGGTTTCCCACCCCCTCCCTATCCCTCCCCCGCTATCGCAGGGGAGGGGGAGCAGGAAGAAAAGATTTTATATTATCGGACTTTGGGCCGCCGGGATGTCCCCGGCGGGTAGTCAAAG